>NZ_CBCSIQ010000060.1:0-440 GCF_965139615.1 Kerstersia similis | reverse complement strand
CCTTCGCACCATTGGCGATGCTCCGCATTGCGCCTTACAACAGGCTCAGACCTGACGGCTCCAGACGCTGCCACGGCAGGCCAACGACCAAGGCTCTGGCCTGATCTACCGATAGATTCACATGACTGCCCTGCGACGGCCATGCGAACTGGCCCTGGTGCAAGCGACGTACCGCCATCCACACACCAAACCCATCATGCACCAGCACCTTCATGCGTGTACCCCGACGGTTGGCGAACAGATAGGCGTGGTGCGGCTGCGCGCGACCGAACACCGCCACCACCTGCATCAGTAATCTGTCCATGCCGCTACGCATGTCCACCGTAACCGTCCGGCGAACCCACCTTGTGCCGGGGCTTAGGGCATAAGAGGATACTGCTCCATTAAAAATAGGTGGAGCAGTATGCGCTCAGCGGAACAGATTGGGGTTGGCCCGAGAC
>NZ_CBCSIQ010000059.1:0-571 GCF_965139615.1 Kerstersia similis | reverse complement strand
TCCACGAACTGCACCAGGCAGGCAAAAGCCAGATCGCCGAACAGGCGCTGGCCTCGATCCAGGCGCTGTATGCCATTGAGGCCCAAGCCAAGCATCTGACGCCAGATGAACGGCAGCGATTACGGCAAGAACAGGCCCGGCCCTTGGCCGATGCGCTGCAAGCTTGGATGCTGGCACATCGAGACAAGGTACCGGGCAACAGCGGCATCAGCCGGGCCTTGGACTACAGCCTGAAACGCTGGGTGGCGCTGACGCGCTACCTGGAGGATGGGCGCTTGCCGATAGACAACAACTGGATCGAGAACCAGATCCGGCCGGTGGCGCTGGGGCGCAAGAACTGGCTGTTCGCGGGATCGTTGCGGGCGGGCCGGCGGGCGGCTGCGGTGATGAGCCTGATCCAGTCGGCCAAGCTCAACGGGCATGATCCGTATGCCTATCTGAAGGACGTGCTTACTCGGTTGCCGACGCTGCACAATGGCCGGATCGGAGAACTGCTGCCGCATCGCTGGCAGCCGGAGAGAACGGACTGAAAGACAACGGCCGCTAACGCGGCCGTTCGTCAAGGTGGGTT
>NZ_CBCSIQ010000058.1:0-623 GCF_965139615.1 Kerstersia similis | reverse complement strand
GGCCGGGCCTGTTCTTGCCGTAATCGCTGCCGTTCATCTGGCGTCAGATGCTTGGCTTGGGCCTCAATGGCATACAGCGCCTGGATCGAGGCCAGCGCCTGTTCGGCGATCTGGCTTTTGCCTGCCTGGCGCAGTTCGTGGAACTTGCGACGAGCATGNGCCATGCAGCCCACTTCCGTGACGCCTTGCCCGAAGCTGGCTTTGTAGCCCGCATAGTCATCACAGATCAGACTGCCTTGCCAGTCCGCCAGGAACGCCCGGGCATGGCTGCCGGATCGGCCTTCCGTAAAGTCATACACCACGGCCTTGAGGTCCTGGAACACACCAGGCGCATACGCCCAGAGGTATCCGCGATGCGTACCCTTGCTGCCTGGCTGCAGCACTTGCACCGGTGTTTCGTCAGCATGCAACACGGGCTGCACCAGCACTTCGGCCCGCAGGGCATCCACCAGGGGCTGCAACCGCACGCCACANACGCCGACCCATTCGGCCATGGTTGAGCGAGAGAGTTTCACACCCGCTCGCGCGTAGATCACTTCCTGGCGATACAGCGGCAGGTGATCTGCGTATTTGGCGACCAGTACCTGCGCCAACAAGCCGGTTGTCGCCACGCCTTTGTCGAT
>NZ_CBCSIQ010000057.1:0-648 GCF_965139615.1 Kerstersia similis | reverse complement strand
CCTCCTCCGCCTGCGCAGGAGGAATATACCCGATGGACCCGAGCAGACGCTGATGGTTGTACCAGGCGACCCATTCCAACGTTGCCAACTCCACGGCAGCCTTGGTTTTCCATGGCGCTCGGCGATGGATCAGTTCGGCCTTGTACAGCCCGTTGATGGTTTCAGCCAGGGCATTGTCATAGCTGTCCGCTCGGCTGCCGACCGACGGTTCGATACCTGCCTCGGCCAAACGTTCGGTATAGCGGATGGACACGTATTGGGAGCCTCGGTCGGAATGATGGATCAGGGAACTGGCGGGACGCCGGTCATACAGTGCCTGCTCCAGGGCATCCAACACGAAGTCTGTGCTCATGGTGTGACTGACACGCCAACCCACGATGCGTCGGGCGAACACGTCGATGACGAAGGCCACATACANCCAGCCTTGCCAGGTCGACACGTAGGTGAAGTCCGATACCCATAACTGATTTGGTCTGTCCGCGTGGAAGTGGCGATTGACGCGATCCAACGGGCATGCCTGCGAACCGTCAGCCATCGTGGTGCGCACGCGCTTGCCTCGACGCACACCCTGTAAACCCAAACGACGCATCAGGCGTTCAACCGTGCAGCGGGCCACGGCAATGCCTTCGCGCTGTAACTGGTGCCAGA
>NZ_CBCSIQ010000056.1:0-863 GCF_965139615.1 Kerstersia similis | reverse complement strand
CATGGCCGTCGCAGGGCAGTCATGTGAATCTATCGGTAGATCAGGCCAGAGCCTTGGTCGTTGGCCTGCCGTGGCAGCGTCTGGAGCCGTCAGGTCTGAGCCTGTTGTAAGGCGCAATGCGGAGCATCGCCAATGGTGCGAAGGGATGCTGCATGGCATCATTAGCGCTATGACTCAACTGCCTGTGCCCGACCTCGATCAACTGGATGCTGATACCCTGCGGGGGTTGATGCGCCAGATGATGGGCGAGCTGACGCAGCGAGATATCGCGTTGCAGGAAACTCAGCAACAGGTGGAACGGCTGAGCCAGGACAATCTGTACAAGGAAACGCGCATCCGGCAGTTGACGCACGAGATTGCGATCCTGCGGCGTTACCGCTACGGCAAGAAGAGCGAGAGGTTGCCTGGCGAACAGGGTAGCCTGCTCGATGATGCCGTGGATGCAGACCTGGCCGCAATAGAACAGGAACTGGTGCAGTTGGGTGGCACGCTGCCGGAAGACAAGCCGCTTGCCCAGCCCAAACGCCAGGCATTGCCGCCGGAGCTGCCTCGCACCGAGATCCACCACGAACCCCATGGCACCACCTGCCCATGCGGCTGCCAGTTGCAGCGCATCGGCGAAGACGTGACCGAGAAGCTGGACTATGTACCGGGTACGTTTACGGTGGAACGTCACATCCGAGGCAAGTGGGTGTGCCGTCAATGCGAGACGCTGGTACAAGCCCCGGTACCGGCCCAGGTGATCGACAAAGGCGTGGCGACAACCGGCTTGTTGGCGCAGGTACTGGTCGCCAAATACGCAGATCACCTGCCGCTGTATCGCCAGGAAGTGATCTACGCGCGAGCGGGTGTGAAACTCTCTC
>NZ_CBCSIQ010000055.1:0-903 GCF_965139615.1 Kerstersia similis | reverse complement strand
CGCCGTCTGATCGTTCAGTCATCCTCTACGTCAGCGTTGTGGCAGGCCCCCGGTCTTGGGCAGTGGAGCGTGCCGAGTCAGGGGGTGTCAGCGGGGAGGCAAGGACGCACATGTTTGAGCGAGACGCTTGCGGACAGTCCGGGGGACTGTCCGCCTCGCGAGTTGTGCGTCCGCCCCGCTGGCGCCGCCTGACTCGGGGAGTTCTGGCGCAGCCAGAACCACGCGATCTGCCCNAGACCGGGGGCCTGCCACAACGCGATTTAGCACCCACNGACGCCNAGCCAGCGCCCACCGCGNCCCTCTANCTCACATCCCGTTATAAACCGGCCCCTCGCCNCCCTGCGGCGCCACCCACACAATATTCTGCGTCGGATCCTTGATATCACAGGTCTTGCAATGCACACAATTCTGCGCATTGATACGCAAGGCATCGGCCCCCGCCTCATCCTTCACGAACTCATACACCCCCGCCGGACAATACCGNGCCTCCGGCCCNCCATAACGCGCCAGATTCACCGCCACCGGCACCGCCGCATCCTTCAGCCNCAGATGAACCGGCTCATCCTCATCGTGATTGGTATTGGAAATAAACACCGAACTCAAACGATCGAACGTCACCTTCCCATCCGGCTTCGGATACTCGATACGCTCGCACNCCGCTGCCGGCAGCAAACAGGCGTAATCCGGCTGCGTACGGTGCAAAGTCCAGGGCATCTTCCCCTTGAACAACCCCTGCTCCACAAACGTCATCACACTCGCCACCGGCAAACCCTTCTTGAACCACTGCTTGAAATTGCGCGCCCGGTTCAACTCCTCATACAGCCAGGACGCCTGGAACGCCTCGCCATAACTGGCCAAGGCATCCTGCCCGCGCCCCTCGGACAACGCGGCATGAATCGACTC
>NZ_CBCSIQ010000054.1:0-1014 GCF_965139615.1 Kerstersia similis | reverse complement strand
TGTTCTGGTCTAATTCAGATGGACACCTCGATAGGGGATGATTCCACCGAGAGCCCAGCAAGATATGACCCGTATTCGTAGAACCTTTGATGCCGCCTTCAAACTCCAGGTGGTACAGATGATCCGAGAGCAAGGCCTGAGCGTAGGCCAGGTTTGCCGCGATCAGGACTTGATTGACAGCGCGGTACGCCGCTGGTTGGCCCAGTACGACGCCGAGCAATCAGGCCAGGCCGGTATTGGCAAGCCGCTCACGCCCGAGCAGCAGCGCATCCGCGAACTGGAGCGAGAGAACCAGCGGCTGCGCGAGGATGTGTCGCTGTTAAAAAAAGCATCGGCCTTCTTCGCCCGGGAACTGAAGTGATCCAGAAGCTGATCAATCAGTGGCAGAAGAAGGCCAAGACTACCCGTCTGTGCCGTTTACTGGGTATCAGTCGTTCAGGCTTGTATGCCGCCCGTCGTCGGCGACAAGCGGCGCAGGCCTGCGCGTTGAGTACGCCGTTGCAGGCTGCCTTCCAGGCCAGCGGGGGCAACTATGGCAGCCGTCGGCTATGCGCCGCACTCAAGGCCCAGGGCCTGTGCGTCGGGCGTTATCGTGTGCGCAGACTGATGAAACAGCACGGACTGAAGGCGCGTTGGAAACGCAAATTCNTCCACACCACCGATAGNCGGCATGACCTGCCGGTGGCAGCCAACCTCTTGGACCGGCGCTTCAATCCNAGTGCCCCTGACCAGGCNTGGGTTGCCGACATCACCTATGTCCGCACCGGGCGCGGCTGGCTGTATCTGGCCGCCGTGCTGGACCTGTACTCGCGCAAGGTCGTGGGCTGGACCATGGCACCCAGCATGCCCGCCGAACTGGTGTGCGCGGCCTTGCANATGGCNATCGTGCTGCGCCAACCCAAGCCCGGATTGATTGTGCATACCGATCGCGGTAGCCAGTACGCCAGCCAAGCCCACCGCGACCTGCTAGCCCGCCACGGCCTGATTGCCAGCATGAGCCGCAAGGGCAACTGC
>NZ_CBCSIQ010000053.1:0-1063 GCF_965139615.1 Kerstersia similis | reverse complement strand
AAACCCACTTAACCCACCCTGACGCCACCATCCTGACACCATGAGCCACCCCCACCCTGGTTCCGCCCTGCCCCCGCTGCTGCAACTGAACGCCGACGCCCTATCTGACGCCCACCTGCGTGAAACGCTGGAAACGCGCAAGGAAATCCACCAAGGAAAATTCCTCCATTTGCGACAAGACACGGTACGCCTGCCTGATGGCAAACTCGCCAGCCGGGAATACGTCGTCCATCCGGGCGCAACCGTCGTCGTCCCGCTCTTCGACGACGGCCACATCCTGCTGGAACGGCAATACCGCTACCCGGTCGGCCAAGTCATCATCGAATTTCCTGCGGGCAAACTCGACGCAGGTGAAGCCCCCTTCACCTGCGGCCGCCGCGAACTACTGGAAGAAACAGGCTACCAGGCGGCAGAATGGGCCTATGCCGGCAAGCTGCACCTTGCTATTGGCTACTCAGATGAAATCATCCACATCTTCTTTGCGCGCGGCCTGGAAAGTGGCGCACGGCAACTAGACGAAGGAGAATTCCTCGACGTCGTACGCTGCCCGATTCCCGAATTCCTGGATGCCTGCCGCACCGGCCTGATCACCGATGCCAAAACCCTGGCGTGCGCCCTCTGGCTGCAAAACGCCTGGGCCGAAAAATGGCAACTCAACTGGCAACCACCCAGCGCATTTAACGTTTGAGCCGCCCCGCAGCCCTATCGCTCAGTCATCCCCACGCCAGCGTTGGCGGAAACCCGATCTCGGGTGGTGGAGCGTGTCGCATCAGGCGGCGTCAGCGGTAGGGCAGCACGCACACGCTGAACCCGCCCGCTGTCCGATCGCTCAGTCATCCTCTACGCCAGCGTTGTGGCGGAAACCCGATCTCGGGTGGCGGGGCATGCCGAAGCAGGCAACTTCAGCGGGGAGACAGGACGTACACGCTGACCCAGCCCGCCGTCTGATCGTTCAGTCATCCTCTACGTCAGCGTTGTGGCAGGCCCCCGGTCTTGGGCAGTGGAGCGTGCCGAGTCAGGGGGTGTCAGCGGGGAGGCAAGGACGCACATGTTTGAGCGAGAC
>NZ_CBCSIQ010000052.1:0-1343 GCF_965139615.1 Kerstersia similis | reverse complement strand
GGGCCTGTCAGAGATTTCGTGTTTAAGGCATAACATGCACTCAAGGAGTGATTATGCCTCGCAAGACAAAGACCCCACTGCCGGTATTGCCGGTTATTCCAGCCGAACTGCTTGAACAGTTCGGTGACGGCCCGATGACGGCCGACGCTATCAATGCCGCGACGCTGGCCCTGAAGAAGGCCTTAATTGAACGTGCGCTGGCTGGTGAACTTAATCACCACCTGGGCTATTCGCCCGGCGCAGCCAAGCCCGCAGCGGTCAGCAACCAACGCAATGGCAAGGGTGCCAAAACGGTGCTGACCGAGGATGGCCCGATCCGCATCGAGGTTCCTCGCGACCGGGACGGTAGTTTCGAGCCTATTCTGATTCCCAAGCACGAGCGGCGTTTCACGGGTTTTGATGACAAGATCATTGCCATGTACGCCCGTGGCATGACGGTGCGCGAGATCCAGGGTTTCCTGCTGGAGCAGTATGGCACCGAGGTCTCGCCCGAGTTCATCAGCTCGGTCACCGACGAAGTCATGGCCGAGGTGACCGCCTGGCAGGCCAGGCCGCTGGAGATCATGTATCCGGTCGTGTTCTTCGACGCCCTGCGGGTCAAGATTCGCGAGGATGCGGTCGTTCGCAACAAGGCAGTCTACCTGGCCTTGGGTGTCATGCCCGATGGAACTCGCGACATCCTGGGGCTGTGGATTGAGAATACCGAAGGCGCCAAGTTCTGGATGCGAATCTTCAACGACCTGAAGACCCGTGGTGTGCATGACATCCTGATCGCCGTCACCGATGGACTCAAGGGCATGCCTGAGGCGCTGGCAGCCGTGTTTCCGGCCACAACACTGCAAACCTGCATCGTCCACCTGATCCGCAACAGCCTCGATTACGCCGGCTGGAAGGATCGTAAGCCGCTGGCCGCAGCCATCCGGCCGATCTATACCGCGCCCAGTGCTGAGGCGGCCTTGGCCGAGCTGGAAGCCTTTGCCCAAGGCCCTTGGGGACAGAAGTTTCCGACGGTCACTGCCGCCTGGCGTCATGCCTGGGATCGCGTCATTCCTTTCTTTGCCTTCCCGCCAGCGGTTCGCAAGGTCATCTACACGACCAACGCCATTGAGAACGTCAACGCGCAATTGCGCAAGATCATCAAGACTCGTGGCCACTTCCCGAGCGACGAAGCTGCCACCAAACTGATCTGGCTGGCGCTACGCAATATCACGGCCAAATGGAGCCGCACTGGCCATGATTGGAAGACAGCCATGAACCAATTCGCTATCCTTTACGAAGAACGATTCATCCGGCCTTCCGCCTGATGTTCAATCCGCCTTGAACACGGAATTGCTGACACTCCC
>NZ_CBCSIQ010000051.1:0-1845 GCF_965139615.1 Kerstersia similis | reverse complement strand
ATCGTCGGCTTTTACAACACCCAACGGCTGCATTCCACACTCGGATACCGCTCGCCGACCGATTACGAAAAAGCCACTACCTGAAATTCCCTATCCCAGTGTCCACTGATACTTGACCACGACAACACCCCCCCAATACCCACGTTACCAATATTTACAATGCGCAATAAGGCTACACGCAGCGCCTGCTTGCCCCCATCACGCCCTGACGATTTTCCCTCTGGGCCGCATTGCCTGCGACAATAGGGGCATTCCCGGCGCCCCGACGCGCCTGCCCCTGAATTCCTGACCGTATTTTCATGTCCGCTCCCCTGATTTCCCTGTCTCAAGTGCATCTGGCCTTCGGCCACCACCCCTTGCTGGACCATGCCGACCTGTCCATCCAGGAAGGCGAACGCATTGGTCTGATCGGCCGCAATGGCGCAGGCAAGTCCTCGCTGCTGAAACTGCTGGCCGGTGTCATCCATGCCGATGACGGCGAACGGCGCGTCCGTTCGGGCCTGCGTATCCGTACCGTGGAACAGGAACCCGATATCGACGAGAGCGGCACCATTCATGATGCCGTCGCCGGCCCGCTGGATCTGGATGCGGAAGACTGGAGCAAACCCGCCCGCGTCGCGACGCTGCTCGAAAAGCTGGGGCTCGATGGCGCTGCCGCCGCGACTGGCCTGTCCGGCGGTACGCGCAAACGCATTGCCCTGGCGCGCGCCCTGGCCGATGAACCCGACCTGCTGTTGCTTGACGAGCCCACTAACCACCTGGATTTCGATGGCATCAACTGGCTGGAAGATGCCTTGCGCCAGGCCAGTTGCGCCGTGGTCATCATCACCCACGACCGGCGCTTCCTGGATGCCGTCGCCTCCCGCATCGTCGAACTCGACCGAGGCCAGCTGCTGGGCTTTCCCGGCAACTTCTCTCAATGGCAGCAGCACAAGGCGCAATGGCTGGAATCCCAGCGCCTGGAGGAAGCCCGCTTCGACAAGCTGCTGGCCCAGGAAGAGGTCTGGATCCGCAAGGGCGTGGAAGCGCGCCGCACCCGTAACGAAGGCCGGGTACGCCGCCTGGAACAGCTGCGTGTGGAACGCGCGCAGCGCCGCGACCTGCAAGGCAAGGTCAATCTGCAACTGGATCAGGGCGAGCGCTCCGGCAAGCTGGTGGCGGAACTGGAGAACGTCAGCAAAGCCTTTGGCGACCGTGTCGTCATTCGCGACTACTCCACCACCATCATGCGCGGCGACCGCATCGGCATCATCGGGCCCAATGGCGCTGGCAAAACCACACTGCTGAAAATCATGCTGGGTGAGCTTGCCCCGGACAGCGGCACCGTGCGCCTGGGCAGCAAACTGCAGGTGGCCTATTTCGACCAGATGCGCGCCCAGCTGGATGAAAACGCCACGCTGGCCGATGTCATCAGCCCGGGCAGCGAGTGGGTGGAAATCGGCAACGAGCGCAAGCACATCATGAGCTACCTGGGGGATTTCCTGTTTGCCCCCGCGCGCGCCGGCTCGCCCGTTTCCAGCCTGTCCGGCGGCGAGCGTGCCCGCCTGCTGCTGGCGCGGCTGTTCGCCCGCCCTGCCAATATCCTGGTGCTGGACGAACCCACCAACGACCTGGACGTCGAAACCCTGGAGCTGCTGGAAAGCCTGCTGCAGGAATACAGCGGCACAGTACTGCTGGTCAGCCACGACCGCGCATTCCTGGATAACGTGGTCACCCAGACCATCGTCAGCGAAGGCAATGGCGTCTGGCGGGATTACGTCGGCGGCTACGAAGACTGGCTGGCCCAGCGCCCCGCCCCCGCCACGGCAGGCGCCGCAGCGGAAGAAAGACGATGATTCATAGCAA
>NZ_CBCSIQ010000050.1:0-3706 GCF_965139615.1 Kerstersia similis | reverse complement strand
ACGAGGAGATCATTTTGCGTACCTGCCGGGTGGCGAGCAACTGCCCCAGGCCCGCGCCATCGACACCGGCGTTGTTGCTCACGCAGGTCAAGCCGCTGACGCCGCTGTCCCGCAGCGCTGCAATCAGCGCTTCGGGAATGCCGCACAGACCGAAGCCCCCCACCCCGATGGTCTGGCCGTCTGCCACTACCCCTTGCAAGGCAGCGCTGGCGGATGGATATACTTTGTTCATGTTTCTGTCTCCTGGCCTGAATCGCCTGGCGGGCACCGCCCAGCGCAAATGCGCCAGCTTGGTCTCCCGCCATGGCTGGCAGCATAATACGTAGTGAACTACGTAGTTTTTCCTAAGGACACTTCCCTATGGCTCCAGAATCCGACTACCGACGGGCATTCGAGATGGCGCCTGTCGGTCTGGTCTTGTCGCGCCAGCGGCGTATCGTCGATTGCAACGCCGAAGTCTGTGAAATCTTCCAGATCTCGCGCGAGTTGCTGCTGGGACGCTCCTTTCTGGATCTCTACCCCAGCGTGGAAGAGTTCGAGCGCCTGGGCAAACGCATCGCCCCCATCCTCAACACCCAAGGGCGCTACGCCGATAGCCGCATCATGAAACGGGCCAGCGGCCAGTTTTTCTGGTGCCATGTCACCGGCCGGGCATTCAGCCGTGACAACCCCCATGAGGCAGGCATCTGGACCTTCGAGGACATCAGCGCCCAGCGCCCGCTGGGCGAACACCCCTTGACCGGCAGACAACGCGAAGTCGCGGCGCGCCTGCTGGAAGGCAAGACCGCCAAAATGATCGCCAAAGACCTGGATATCAGCCCGCGCACCGTGGAAGTGCACCGTGCCAGCCTGATGCGGAAATTCGGGGCTCGAACCACCGCAGACCTGGTGCAGCGCATGCTCACGATTTAGCGGCAGACCTGGTGATCGAAATATTTATAAAAAACCCCACATATTGTTGACACAAGAAAAAAAACACCCTATACTTCTTTTCCTACGCTTCTGACACAGAAGAGCTTCTGAAAAGACAGCTCCCAAGTCAAAGAAACGTTGCCCAGGTGGCGGAATTGGTAGACGCGCTAGTTTCAGGTACTAGTGCCTTCGGGTGTGGAGGTTCGAGTCCTCTCTTGGGCACCAATTGCAACGGCTTGAAATCGAAAGATTTCAAGCCGTTTTTACTTTTCCGCTCTTGTCTGGCCCGGATCGCCTCCCCCAGGCAGACACAAGGAACAAAGCAGGCACAGCCCGACCCGGGCGGCATTTGCCTTGCAAATCCTCCTCTCTGCCCCCTGCGGTGGGCCGCCCAGCGCCTCTCATGCCAGAGAGGCGCACATTCACCTAGAACGGCAACCCTGCATACTGCTCCGCGAGCGTGCCCAGCGCGCGTTCCGACCGCTGCAGATACTGGAATTCATTGAGGCGCATTTTTTCCTCAAATCCCGAGTCCTGCGGAAACACGTGCAATAGCTTCGTGAGAAACCAGGAAACCCGCTCCGAGGCCCAGACGCGACGCAATGCGGTCTGGGAGTAAGACTCCAGCAAATCCTGCTGCTGATGGGCGTAATAGGCATCGAATGCCCGCGACAAATAGTACACATCCGACACCGCCAGGTTCAGCCCCTTGGCACCGGTCGGCGGCACGATATGCGCCGCATCGCCTGCCAGAAACATGCGGCCATGGCGCATGGGCTCCGCGACAAAGCTACGCAAGGGCGCAATGGATTTTTCAATGCTCGGCCCGGTCACGACCGTGCTGGCCAGCTCCACTGGCAAACGCAGCCTGAACTCGTCCCAAAAACGATCATCCGACCATTCATTGATATCGGTATCCATCGGACATTGAATGTAATACCGGCTCAATTGCGGATTACGCTGCGAGGCCAACGCAAACCCGCGCTCGTGGCGGGCATAGATCAAGTCCTCCATGGGCGGCGTTTCCGCCATGATGCCCAGCCAGCCGAAGGGATAGACCTGCTCGTAGGTGCGCAACACACTGGCGGGAATGGACTGCCTGCCGACACCATGAAATCCGTCACAAGCGGCAATGAAGTCACAGTCGATACGTCCCGCTTCCCCATCGCGGGTATAAGTGACATACGGGTGCTCGCCAGTGATGTCATGCAAGGCGACATCACTGGCGCAATCCAGGATTTCCGTGCCGGCCAGGTCATGCGCGGCGTAGAGATCCTCTGTAATGGCAGTCTGCCCGTATGCCATCATGGGCCGCCCGGCATACTTGGTGGTGTCGATAACCAGCGAGCCTTCATTCTGCCAGGTCACGAGTGTGCCATCATGCACCAAGCCTTCACGGTCCAGGCGCTCGCCCAGGCCGACATCACGCAAAAGCTGCACCGTGCCATGCTCCAGCACCCCGGCCCGAATACGCTGCAGCACATAGGCACGGCTCTGGCGCTCCAGCACCACACTGCCGATGCCATGCAAGGCCAGAATATGGGACAGCAGCAACCCGGCAGGGCCGCCGCCAATAATTGCCACCTGGGTCTGATGAATCTTTTGCATCTATTGTCTCCTTCAATACGTCATGGCAGCCGCCCGCTGCGCGGCTTCTCCTGATGTCGTGTCGCACCGGGCCTGCCAGGCGAACGCATCAGGTATCTTGGGTCAGGCCGAAGCCCGGTTGCCTTCTTCCAGCCAATCACGCAGCATCTGCGTGACCGCTTGCGGCTGCTCCATCGTGCTCATATGCCCGCTGTCTTCGATCACACGCAGGCGCGCTTGCGGGCATAAGGCCAGCATCTCCTCATGTCGCGCCACCGGGCTCCAGTTATCCTGCCTGCCACAAGACAGCAAGACCGGAACCGCCAGCCCGGCAAGGACGTCACGGGCGTCAGGTCGTTCGATCAAGGCCTTCAATTGGGCCGCGAAAATATCTGGCGTCTTGCGTTCGATCATCGCCAGGATCTCTTCGAACAAGGGCGTTTCCAGGCAGCTTTCGCGCACCATGCCGCGCGCCCATTCCTGCCCCATGGCGCGCATGCCCTGTGTCCTCGCCTTTTGCAACAACGCCATGCGGCCTGCCACTTCGCGCGCCCCGGCATCCCCCGTGGCCAACGGATGCATGCCGGTATCGAGCAAGGCAATCCGCGCCACGCGTTCCGGTATGCGGCGGGCGATTTCCAAGGCCACGCGGCCGCCCATCGAATGCCCGGCCACGGCAAAATTTCCGGCTGGCAGCGCCGCGATCGCCACCTCTGCCATGGCGGCGATGGAATCGGCCATGCCGTAATCCGGCACCACACACTCATAAGTGCTCAAGGCATCCATCTGCTTATGCCAGACAGCCACATCGCACAACAGCCCCGGCAGCAACAACAAGACCGGTTTGCTCATCTTTTCTCCCTCAGGACGCCTGCATGTTCATCGTGCGTGACGACAGGCTCCATCCAAACGCTATCAGTCCCCCATGCAAAGCGCATGGCGTGCCTTTCAAAGTAGCCCAGCAAGTACGGATCCGGCTAATCAAAAAGCAGGCTCTTTCAATGCGTTTGATTTATATGGGGGTAAACACCTGGATTCATCAGCAAAGTATAGAAAGGGGAAATTCCCTTTATCACTGCTGATCTCCAGGCAAGCATGGCGACTTCCAGGGCTATACATTTCATGCGTTCTGGTTATGCTATGCCTGACATCCGCGTTCCCTGCCCCATTCATGAGCCCCTCTCGCACAGTCGGCCAGCCCCCCAAG
>NZ_CBCSIQ010000049.1:0-4165 GCF_965139615.1 Kerstersia similis | reverse complement strand
GGCCGTCACCGAACTGTTCAAGCAGTTCGGCTGGAATAACCGGCAATACCGGCAGTGGGGTCTTTGTCTTGCGAGGCATAATCACTCCTTGAGTGCATGTTATGCCTTAAACACGAAATCTCTGACAGGCCCCTTCAGAAAGTCTGTTGGCTTGACTGGGCAATCACTTCGACTTAGCGTCAGGTTCCGCGAGTTTATCGTCTAGCTTTTTTAATCCAGCTAGCACAGTACGACCGACAAAACGGCTGGGTGCAGAAGTCAGCACCTTGAAGCCAAGTTCCGCGGTATTCACCAGCGCTCGAGCGGTTCCCTCAATAGCCACACCCGCTCCGGAAAAGATAGCCTCAACAGCATCGCCACCGTTGTGATAACGCTTTGCAGCGTGATTAACACCTTGGAGTGTCGCAAATAATCCCAGGCCACCCACACCAATAAGGAGCGCATCGACCGCCGTATCCTTGATATCAATCACGGAACCGCCCAGAGCAAGGCCTACCGAATGTTCCAGCTCAATATTGCTAAAACCTGAGTCGATGGCACGCGTCTGCTCTGCCACTTCCGACGTGGCAATGACAGGAATATCGGCATCCACGCTATTCACGTAAGCCGCGCTAGAAGTTGCTTTCAGCTGATAAGCCACACCGTCAATGACTATATCAGTTCCAGGATTATTAAAGTATTCAAACAAAACGCCGCCAGTATCTGCGGCCACCAGTTGCTCAAAATAAGCCCCTTTGACTAAAGACGCCAATCCGACCAAACTCTCAGCAGGCATAAAAAGTGTTTCCAACCATATATCGCCATCACTCATGCCAGCATAATGGCCATTCACCTTGCGCAATGCATCGTAGATACTTCCCGCTACGCTGACATCACGCCACAACGAAACCGGAACCGACATCATCGAGAGAAGCATACCGGCTTTAAAAGGCAGCACTACCTCATTTTCTCGTGTAATCACATGAGCAATGAACTGCTCAATCTGGCTCTGACTGGCTGCAATGCGTGCCTCGGCACGACTATTCATCTCAGTGAAATACCGATCTAGACGAACGAATTCTTCCGCATGCTTGGCATGCAAGCGTTCGTGCAGTTCCTTTAGCTGTGCAATGGACTTATCTATTTCGCTAAAATCCGGGCCTTCAAAATACTTAATTTTGCTCCACCAAGAAAACCTCTTGTAGGCTTCTTCCCATTGTGTATTTAGCTCCTCACGCCGCTGCCTCAGTCGCTGCAAATTTTCACTCAAAGACGTGTCTACTTTTATGAGCGGCATCCGATTACGGACTTCGTCCAAATGCTGTAAACACTGTTTTCGTGCAGTGGTCACGTCAGTCATCAGACATTGCTGCAGATTCTGCTGCGTAAGCTCGTCAAGATATTTTTCTAACTGTGGTTGCAAGACGCATAGTGCGCTTGCATATAAATGATTTTTCTCAGCCTGTATCCTGCACCGAGCCATGTTCTCGCGCGCGACAGACAAATCACGGGTCACGAGAATTTCCTGGAGGGCATCATTCAAGCTAGAGTAATTCCTAAGGCGTATCCAATGGAAAAAACAATTATAGCGAATGCAAACAACCCAAGCACGAGGAGCAGTATGGACAATAACGTGAATAACACTATGAAATCAGATTGCAGACCCTCCCGATACGAGTATCCGTCGGACAGCCCATACAGCATCGCCAACATGAATGCCCCCAGCGCAGTTAATAACACTGCTTGCATCCGCCTGAGACGACAGTTTTTTTGGCATTGTATTAATTCATGAGTAGCGGCAACAGACACAATCAGAGCCTTCTTATGCAAACCAGAATCGTGTAAATCCAATTACGCGAATCACAATCAAAATTTCGCCACTCTTTAACTCACGCATAACAATGCTTGCAAGGAGCCAAACCTATCTTCAACAACAACTCCTTAGGCAAGCGTGCCTTACCTTCATTCAAATGAAAATACAGCAAAGCCAAGTCTTTAATAATCTTTAGCTTAAAATCAAAAAACAAACCCACCCTAAATTTCTCTTTCTCATCCTCGATACCCCGAGTTGCTTTTACTCTGCTAGGCGCATACCGCCTCGCAAGCAGAACAGAACCCACATCTTCCGCAAGCATTTCAAGCGACTTATTCACGCTCCCAATAATGCCAGCCTTCAAATCATCCACTGCGGATTTATCCATAAAAGCGCCACTATTTCGGTATTGAATTCTTTCCGGGCTAATAAATATTTTATACTTAACTTCGATTTTTGCCCAAAAAACATCTGGCTTTTCAGGATCAAAGGTTGCACGAACATCTGGCTTATTACAATAATCTATGATTTCATTTCGTCGCGGATGCTGATCAACCTCAACAGGGATAATGAAATTTACAAAATCCGACCTTAAATACTTGCAACAATCGGAAAAATGAAATTTCGGATAATCCACATCAAACATATAGCTCTGCCTATAAAGCGCCCTTGACATTACTAGACACTCAGATTTATTTTCAATCGCAAGCTTTTGAACATACAATCTTTTTGCATCAGCAAGACTCAACAAGGCTGAGAGATCCATTTCGAAAATATTTCTGAATATATATTCATCCGAAAAATTATTTAAAAGACCTAAGCAATCATAAGATATTGACCTGAGAGTTGCCAATGTTATGTAAGAATAATCTTCCATTTTTCAATGAAAATATCAAATACATTAAAACAAAAAACCTCATTACCTACAAATAATATTCTGCCCCACCACCTGACATGACTGACCATTTGAATCAATAATAGTGTTCCCCACTCGCCGATAAGTAGTTACACCACCACCATATGATGGAATAGGCTGAACCTGAGGCACAGACCATGATTGGCTTTGCTGGAGTATTTGTTGGCCAGCATTTTGAAAAGATTGTCCGGTCTGCTGCAACTGTCGACTCAGCTGATCCATTTGAGCCTGCTGATTAAGCATATGCATACGATACATCTGCATTTGCTCATAAGTCATGGCATCTCTATACCCCGTTTCCCTTCCAGCCTTATCTATGCACATAACCCTTGCATTCGATAATGGCCTTAGTCTGACACAGCTCTCATCTCCAGCCATATAGTAATTCCCGTTGAAATAATTAGGGGTTGGACCAGTAGCGCAACCCACAACGAGAAAACATCCCGCCAACATAATAAAATTTTTCATAATCAAACAATCCAAAAAACCACTTTTCACACTTTAATTTTAAACAAAATCTTATATAAAGTCTGACGACTCCCCCAAAACTACTCCGCTATCTCCCTCATCTCATCCGCCCGCGTCCTCCCAGGCACTCGCACCAACCCAAACGCCAGCCTGTGCACCGCCGCCTCATCCGGCACCAGCCCCCAAGGCACCTCCTTGCGCTTCACCAACGCCCACTGCCGTTCCACCTCATCCAGAAACAGTTGTCGATACCGATGATCCACGCGATAGCGTGACGTGGAAACTGAATCGTCCCGGGTTTTGCGGAGGCTCCACTCTTTGAGAAAATGGAGCCACTATGAGCAAGCAGAACAAGTTTTCCCCTGAGGTTCGCGAACGCGCCGTGCGCCTGGTACAGGAGCACCGTGGGGAGTATCCGTCGCTGTGGGCGGCCGTCGAATCCATTGCGCCGAAGATCGGTTGCGTGCCGGCCACGCTGCTGGATTGGGTCAAGCGCAGCGAGATCGACAGCGGCATGCGTGACGGCATGACCACCAGCGAACGCGAACGTATGAAGGCCNTGGAACGAGAGAATAAAGAGCTGCGTCGGGCCAACGAGATCCTCAAATCGGCCAGTGCTTTTTTCGCCCAGGCGGCGCTCGACCGCGAACTGAAGAAATAAATGCCTATATCGACCGGCACCGGGACGTTTACGGGGTCGAGCCGATCTGCAAGGTGTTGCAGGTTGCCCCATCGGCGTATCGGCGCCATGCCGCCCGCCAACGACGCCCAGAATTGCGCTGTGCGCGCAGCCAGCGTGACGAAGGCTTAATGGCAGAAATTGGGCGTGTCTGGCAAGCCAACATGCAGGTCTATGGCNTACGCAAGGTCTGGCACCAGTTACAGCGCGAAGGCATTGCCGTGGCCCGCTGCACGGTTGAACGCCTGATGCGTCGTTTGGGTTTACAGGGTGTGCGTCGAGGCAAGCGCGTGCGCACCACGATGGCTGA
>NZ_CBCSIQ010000048.1:1865-4854 GCF_965139615.1 Kerstersia similis | reverse complement strand
GGTTTGTTAACCGCCATCGTTATAGGATCAAGCCGCACGGGCAATTAGTACTGGTTAGCTTAATGCATTACTGCACTTCCACACCCAGCCTATCAACGTCCTGGTCTCGAACGACCCTTCAGGGGGGTCAAGCCCCCGGGATACCTTATCTTCAGACGAGTTTCCCGCTTAGATGCTTTCAGCGGTTATCTCTTCCGTACTTAGCTACCCGGCAATGCCATTGGCATGACAACCGGTACACCAGAGGTACGTCCACTCCGGTCCTCTCGTACTAGGAGCAGGCTCCGTCAAGTATCCAACGCCCACGGCAGATAGGGACCAAACTGTCTCACGACGTTTTAAACCCAGCTCACGTACCACTTTAAATGGCGAACAGCCATACCCTTGGGACCGGCTACAGCCCCAGGATGTGATGAGCCGACATCGAGGTGCCAAACACCGCCGTCGATATGAACTCTTGGGCGGTATCAGCCTGTTATCCCCAGAGTACCTTTTATCCGTTGAGCGATGGCCCTTCCATTCAGAACCACCGGATCACTATGTCCTGCTTTCGCACCTGCTCGACTTGTCAGTCTCGCAGTTAAGCACGCTTATGCCATTGCACTATCAAGACGATTTCCGACCGTCTCTAGCGTACCTTCGAACTCCTCCGTTACACTTTGGGAGGAGACCGCCCCAGTCAAACTGCCCACCATGCACTGTCCCCGACCCGGATAACGGGCCAAGGTTAGAACCGCAAACAAACCAGGGTGGTATTTCAAGGTTGGCTCCNGCGAATCTGGCGACTCGCTTTCAACGCCTCCCACCTATCCTACACAGATTGGTTCACAGTCCAATGCAAAGCTACAGTAAAGGTTCATGGGGTCTTTCCGTCTAGCCGCGGGTAGATTGCATCATCACAACCACTTCAACTTCGCTGAGTCTCGGGATGAGACAGTGTGGCCATCGTTACGCCATTCGTGCAGGTCGGAACTTACCCGACAAGGAATTTCGCTACCTTAGGACCGTTATAGTTACGGCCGCCGTTTACCGGGGCTTCGATCAAGAGCTTGCACCCCATCACTTAACCTTCCGGCACCGGGCAGGCGTCACACCCTATACGTCCACTTTCGTGTTTGCAGAGTGCTGTGTTTTTAATAAACAGTCGCAGCCACCGATTCTCTGAGACCCCTTCACGCTTTGCACGCAGGTGCATCACGCTACAAGGGCATACCTTCTCCCGAAGTTACGGTATCAATTTGCCGAGTTCCTTATCCCGAGTTCTCTCAAGCGCCTTGGAATATTCATCCCGTCCACCTGTGTCGGTTTGCGGTACGGTCTCGTATAGCTGAAGCTTAGAGGCTTTTCTTGGAACCACTTCCAATCACTTCGTGAAACAAGTTTCACTCGATCCACACCCTTGAATTACGCGCCCGGATTTGCCTAAGCGCCTTCTTCGATGCAGAAACAGGGACTTCCAACACCCTGATGACCTTCCGCGATCCGTCCCCCCATCGCACTATACGACGGTACTGGAATATTAACCAGTTTCCCATCAGCTACGCATCTCTGCCTCGCCTTAGGGGCCGACTCACCCTGCGCCGATGAACGTTGCGCAGGAAACCTTGGACTTACGGCGAGGGGGCTTTTCACCCCCTTTATCGCTACTCATGTCAGCATTCGCACTTCTGATACCTCCAGCAGCCTTTACAAGCCACCTTCGCAGGCTTACAGAACGCTCTCCTACCGCGTATATCTAAGATATACACCCGCAGCTTCGGTTTATTGCTTAGCCCCGTTACATCTTCCGCGCAGGACGACTCGATCAGTGAGCTATTACGCTTTCTTTAAAGGGTGGCTGCTTCTAAGCCAACCTCCTGACTGTCTATGCCTTCCCACTTCGTTTCCCACTTAGCAATAATTCGGGACCTTAGCTGGCGGTCTGGGTTGTTTCCCTCTTGAGTCCGGACGTTAGCACCCGGTGCTCTGTCTCCCGCGCTGTACTTGCCGGTATTCGGAGTTTGCCATGGTTTGGTAAGTCGCCATGACCCCCTAGCCATAACAGTGCTCTACCCCCGGCAGTAATACGCGAGGCACTACCTAAATAGTTTTCGGAGAGAACCAGCTATTTCCAAGTTTGTTTAGCCTTTCACCCCTATCCACAGCTCATCCCCTAATTTTTCAACATTAGTGGGTTCGGTCCTCCAGTACCTGTTACGGTACCTTCAACCTGGCCATGGATAGATCACTTGGTTTCGGGTCTACACCCAGCGACTGAACGCCCTATTCGGACTCGCTTTCGCTACGCCTCCCCTATTCGGTTAAGCTTGCCACTGAATGTAAGTCGCTGACCCATTATACAAAAGGTACGCAGTCACCCCACAAGGAGGCTCCTACTGTTTGTATGCACACGGTTTCAGGATCTATTTCACTCCCCTTCCGGGGTTCTTTTCGCCTTTCCCTCACGGTACTGGTTCACTATCGGTCGATTACGAGTATTTAGCCTTGGAGGATGGTCCCCCCATCTTCAGACAGGATTTCACGTGTCCCGCCCTACTTATCGTACGCTTAGTTCCACGGTATTGATTTCGTGTACAGGGCTATCACCTGCTACGGCTGGAGTTTCCAATCCATTCCACTATCATTACCGCTAAATCGTACAGGCTCTTCCGATTTCGCTCGCCGCTACTTTCGGAATCTCGGTTGATTTCTTTTCCTCGAGCTACTGAGATGTTTCAGTTCACCCGGTTCGCTTCACTGCACCTATGTATTCAGTGCAGGATACTCCTTGCGGAGTGGGTTTCCCCATTCGGACATCTACGGATCAATGCTTGTTTGCCAGCTCCCCGTAGCTTTTCGCAGGCTACCACGTCCTTCATCGCCTGTAATCGCCAAGGCATCCACCATGTGCACTTAGTCGCTTGATCCTATAACCATGTCGGCTATAGGCTATGCTGTATGCGATTGTGCCGTTCATTCAAAGCAACTTCGATTNCTCGAAGTCTTGAGA
>NZ_CBCSIQ010000048.1:0-1795 GCF_965139615.1 Kerstersia similis | reverse complement strand
GAGCTAATCNCNACAGCATCTTCATACTGCAAAACCGTTGGTGGGTCTGGTTGGATTCGAACCAACGACCCCCGCCTTATCAAGACGGTGCTCTAACCGACTGAGCTACAGACCCTAAACCTTAGAGTCTGCACCGGAGCAGAATCAGGAAGGTGACTTCCCATTCCTCTCCTGCTACCGACTCATCCTAAACAACAACCGATAAGCGTGGACGCTTTCGCTTCGTGTACTTATGCTCTTAAAGGAGGTGATCCAGCCGCACCTTCCGATACGGCTACCTTGTTACGACTTCACCCCAGTCATGAATCCTACCGTGGTAATCGCCCTCCTTGCGGTTAGGCTAACTACTTCTGGTAGAACCCACTCCCATGGTGTGACGGGCGGTGTGTACAAGACCCGGGAACGTATTCACCGCGACATTCTGATCCGCGATTACTAGCGATTCCGACTTCATGTAGTCGAGTTGCAGACTACAATCCGGACTACGATCGGGTTTCTGAGATTAGCTCCACCTCGCGGTTTGGCAACCCTCTGTCCCGACCATTGTATGACGTGTGAAGCCCTACCCATAAGGGCCATGAGGACTTGACGTCATCCCCACCTTCCTCCGGTTTGTCACCGGCAGTCTCATTAGAGTGCCCTTTCGTAGCAACTAATGACAAGGGTTGCGCTCGTTGCGGGACTTAACCCAACATCTCACGACACGAGCTGACGACAGCCATGCAGCACCTGTGTTCCGGTTCTCTTGCGAGCACTCCCAAATCTCTTCGGGATTCCAGACATGTCAAGGGTAGGTAAGGTTTTTCGCGTTGCATCGAATTAATCCACATCATCCACCGCTTGTGCGGGTCCCCGTCAATTCCTTTGAGTTTTAATCTTGCGACCGTACTCCCCAGGCGGTCAACTTCACGCGTTAGCTGCGCTACTAAGACCCGAAGGTCCCAACAGCTAGTTGACATCGTTTAGGGCGTGGACTACCAGGGTATCTAATCCTGTTTGCTCCCCACGCTTTCGTGCATGAGCGTCAGTGTTATCCCAGGGGGCTGCCTTCGCCATCGGTGTTCCTCCGCATATCTACGCATTTCACTGCTACACGCGGAATTCCACCCCCCTCTGACACACTCTAGCTCGGTAGTTAAAAATGCAGTTCCAAGGTTAAGCCCTGGGATTTCACATCTTTCTTTCCGAACCGCCTGCGCACGCTTTACGCCCAGTAATTCCGATTAACGCTTGCACCCTACGTATTACCGCGGCTGCTGGCACGTAGTTAGCCGGTGCTTATTCTTCAGGTACCGTCATCCACTCGGGGTATTATCCCGAGCGATTTCTTTCCTGACAAAAGTGCTTTACAACCCGAAGGCCTTCATCGCACACGCGGGATGGCTGGATCAGGGTTTCCCCCATTGTCCAAAATTCCCCACTGCTGCCTCCCGTAGGAGTCTGGGCCGTGTCTCAGTCCCAGTGTGGCTGGTCGTCCTCTCAAACCAGCTACGGATCGTCGCCTTGGTAGGCCTTTACCCCACCAACTAGCTAATCCGATATCGGCCACTCCAATAGTGCAAGGCCCGAAGGTCCCCTGCTTTCTCCCGTAGGACGTATGCGGTATTAGCCACTCTTTCGAGTAGTTATCCCCCGCTACTGGGCATGTTCCGATATATTACTCACCCGTTCGCCACTCGCCACCAAGGAGCAAGCTCCTCGTGCTGCCGTTCGACTTGCATGTGTAAAGCATCCCGCTAGCGTTCAATCTGAGCCAGGATCAAACTCTTCAGTTTAATCTCTGTTTTTTACATAT
>NZ_CBCSIQ010000047.1:0-4875 GCF_965139615.1 Kerstersia similis | reverse complement strand
ATCCCGCGCAAATAGCGCTGCCCGATGGCCTGCCATTGCTCGTCTGTGAGCTTTTCGCCGGGGGCGGCGGATAGCGAAACGTGCATAACCGCCTTGCCCAAGTTCGGGCGAAGTTTGCGAATCTCGCCAAACTCTGCGGCCAGTTCTCGCGGTTTTTCCCCGGCCATATTGCTGGAAATGATGCGCCCGCCTTCTTTGGTTATGTCGTATTCCAGCGCACCACGGAACCCGCGCCCCTTGACCAGCTTGGCAATCATTCGCCACCCCCAACGCCCAGCAAGGCCAGCCGCAGCCGGGAAACTTCACCGGCCAGCCGCTGCAAAAGTGCGTCATTTACGGCCACGTTCTGGCCGATGTTCGCGCCGTGCGCCAACTGGTTGAGGTTGGCCGACAGCCTCGCCAGCTCGGCGTACTGCTGCCGGTTGGCGGCTGGCACCGGGGGCGAAGGCAGGCGGCGGGATAGCGCAGCCTCCCGCAGCCACTGCGCCGGGGTCATGCCCATTTGCTCGGCCTTGGCTCGCAAGGCGGCGTACTCGTCCGCCGACACGCGAACGCCAATGGTCGAAACGCGCACGGCGGCGGGGTCGCCCTTGGGGCGGCCACCTCGCCCACGGCGCGGGGGTGTTTCTGCCGTCATGAATGAGCCTCCAGCGAGTGAATGGGGCAGGCGGCAAAGAGCGCAGCGACTGCCGCCGGGGTGCAGGGGCGCAGCCCATGCCAAGCCGTTTGAGCGAAGCGAAAACATGGCTTGCTTCTAACCAACTACGCCGCCGATACCTACATCATACGCCAGTCGATGCAGGGGGCAAAACGGCGGGGGCAGGCTCTGCGACATCGGCCAGCAGATCAGCCTGACCCGGCTGGGCTACCCGTGCAGAGCGCTCGCGCTTCGGCTTCGGGTGCCCGGCCTTGCGTAGCGCCTTGGCCACGTCGGCCAGCCCGCGCCATACGGCGGCGGCTTGGTCGTCGGTCAAGGTGCCAGCAGCCCGGATAGATTCGGCCAGGTCGGACAAGATACGCCCGCCAGAACTAGCCCGGTACTGGTTCATGCGCTCGGCCTTGACCGCCTGCCGCGCATCGAACCACGCCATCAGCTCCAGCCGCTCCGCGTCGGTCAGATCATCAAGACCAGCGGACGGTAATTTATCCGCCCAACGATCAAAGGCCGCAATCACTTTCTGATGGCTGCGCTTGCTTGCCGGGTCATAGGTAGAGCGGATGCACTGGATTTTCTTACCCTGTTCACGGAATTGCACGGCTGATACTCCTTTATCTGTCGAGTGGATATTTTAATATCCGTTGCGATGATTGAATTATATCCGTTGCGCGGATAAATTGCAATCCTATGTGATGATTATTTTCTATCCGCTTGACGGATAAAATAGGCGCAGACTAAGCGGATAAGAAAGCAGCGGCCTAGGTTTTATGCGTCCTGGTCGATGTTCCCGCTTTGGCTGTTCGGCTGCCGCGCAGCGGTGGCCCTTTCCCCTACTGCGTAGCAGTGGGGGCGGTGTGTCAGATGGGGGCTGTTCTCCCCCCTTTGGGGGGCTAGATATGGCTGTTTTGCCTCCGGCTTCGCTTCGCTCACCCGGTTATCCACAGGGCGCTGCTGGTAAAAATAAAGGTAAAAGAAAGGTAAAGGGCAAAAACAGGCGTTTTTCCCTTTGCAAATCAATTACTTGCAGATGGGGGGCGCGACGCAACATCACTAAAGCGCGACGCAACATCACCAAAGCGCGACGCAACATCACTCAAAGCGCGACGCAACATCACCAAAGCGCGACGCAACTACGACAAAAAAGCCCGCACTAGGCGGGCTGGGTGGAACGCAACCCCGATGGGGCTACGCTTGACCGGGAAGCCACAAGGCAAGCTGCGGCTTGCCCTTGGTGCTGCCCTCGATCTTGTGGGCCGTGATGATCTCCAGTCGTTCCAGCTCGGCGCAGGCGCGGGCCAGTGCGTCCAGGAAGTCACGCATCCGCCCGCTGTACTCCATCTTGCCCTTGAGCCAGTCCAGCGCGTACCGCTGCACCGGGTTGGATGACGTGGCCACAAGGCGCTGTAGCGTCTTGGCCATGTCCTGATTGCGCCCAAACTCCCGGCGCTTCTGCCAGTCGATCAGGGCAAATTCCCGGTTGTCGTACATAGCGTGCCACCGGGGGTCTATCGTCAGCGTGTATTCCTCGCTGTCCTCGTCGTAGTCGAAGCCTGTAATCAGGTGCAGGGCGCGAGTTTTGCCAATGGACAGCTTCGGCTTGCCGTCGGCCTTCGTGACCTCGATCACCAGCATGGCAAAGGCCAAGTCCTGCATCGTGCGGTGAAGCCACTTGTAGGCTTGCCCTGACTTCTCGCGGCCAATCTCCCGTAGGAACTCGGCGCGGTTGATCGTGACCGCTTCGCCCAACGGCTGGCGCTGGGCTTCCTTCATGGCTTGCATCCACACATCGGCCTGCGCCTCGTCCAGTTGCTTGCCACTGAACCGGATTTCAGCATCTCCACGGCTCTGCAAGATCGTGCCATCGTGCAGCTTGCGCCGCCCACGCGCCACCGGCGCAAACAGGCTAGACCGGGCTATGTGGTTCGGCATGGCCCGCATGAACTCGTCCATGCCGGGCAGGAACATTTGCCGGGGTGTCTCTGCGGCCTTCTGCTCTGCCTTCGCCGCCACTTCGGCGGCTTTTTGCTTGATGAACTCAAACGGGTCGCGCTTGCCCTTGGTATCCTCTTTTTCAGCCATTTCTGAAGCTCCTTTCTTCGGTTTTGGTTAGGCGCTTGCAGGGGGTGCCTCCCCTGTCTGCGCCGCCTACATGCTACACACCGCCCCCCACGGGGCGGGGAAAGATCAACGCCCCATGCTGGGGCCGCGGTCGCGCTTCGCTTGCCGCGCCTGCTCTGCCTGCTGCTCCTGCCGGTGGGCCTGCACCTCCGGCGCTGCCCATGCCTTTTCTGCCGTGCGCTTGGCGTAGTCCTCGACGTGGCCAGCCTTGCGGGTGGCCACCTCGGGGCTGTGCTTCTCGATGGCTCCGGCGATGCCTTGGGCGCTGAATCGCCCGCTCTTGGCCATGTCCGTGGCGATCATCCAATCCAGCCGCGAGAAGTCCGCCGTCTTGCCGTAGCGCTCGATCAGTCGCTTGGCCTGCCGCTGGTATTCGTGGCTGGGGTCGCTGTACCAGCCATGCCCCGGCGACTTGTAGCCCTCCAGAGCCTCCAGGCGGGCGCTACGCGCTTTTTCAGCCTCCACCCTAGCCAACCCCTGCCCAACAGTCTCCAAGAGCGCCTGGGCGCGTTCTGCGGGCTTTCCGGGGCAGTCATGCGCCAACACATAGGGTTGCCGCCCGTCTTTGGCGTGCTGGGGCTTCTGGTTGGTGAAGCCAGCCAAGCGGCCATAGTGGCGGCTGTCTGCGCTGTTGGGGTCGCCGTCGTAGTGCTTGGCCAGCGCCTGCGCGGCCACGCGGCGCACGCCTGCGGATAGCGGTTTATCCGATAGCTTCACCCATGCCTGATAGTTTCCGGGGCTGGTTTCGATGGTGGCGGCGGGCGCGAAGCCGTCCCGGCGCATCTTCTCCAGCATGGCGGGCTTCACGTCATCGACCAGGACGAGGCCATGCGCTCCGGCTGGCCTAACGTACACGTCATTGCCCTTGGCGTTCATGCGCTTGAGCCACGGCGCGGACTGCTCCAGCTCGGCGCGGCTCCATTCGCGGTTCATCATCTGGCCGGTTTTGGCCTCCCGGATACCCACCTCGAAGCGCTCCACGCCCAGCGCTGCTACCTGCCTTTGGATGGCTTCAAGGCTTCGATCACGGCGGGTTTCAGGTGCTCGGCCACTGCCTGCGGGTCTAGCTGGTTCTGGATGCTGGGCGGTGCCAGAAAGAGCCACGATGCGGTCACGGCTGCCGCTGTAACCATCCCCACCAGTGCGGCCAGCAGGTAATGCCGCCACTCCATCCGCTGCCCGGCCTGGTTCAAGCTCTCGGCGGCCTGGCTGGCTGCCGCTGCCGCGTCCTTGTAGCTCTCCACCGACTCCGATAGCTGGCGCTTGAACGTCTCGCCCTGCTCCTGGCTCTTGCGCTCGATCTCGGCCAGCGTCTGGCGCGTCTCGTCCGTCAGTGCGGCCATGGCCTGGGCCAGCGGCTCCAGCGTCGCGGCCAAGTCCTCCGCGCTCTGGTGCTTGGCCTGCCTCAATGTCTCCATCTGCTCGGCCAAATGCTCTAACCGCGTCGCGTTCGATGCTGCGGCGGACTGCCGCAAAGTCTCTGTCTTGCTCATAGCTGATGCCCTTTTTTTGAATGCCGGCGGCGGTGTAGGTCTTGCCCAGGTCGCTGCCCTTCATGGTCACACCGTCCAGCCGGTAGGACAGGCCGGACAGCTTCGCGCCCTGGAGCTGGGCCACGGGCACCAGCTCAACGCCTGCCGCCTCCAGTCGCTCCTGGTAGGTGGTGAAGTCGGGGCAGTCCTTGGCGGCTGCGTCGGCCAACTGCTGGAGCTGCTGGCGGGTGCTGGGCTGGCCAGTGCGGATTGCGCCCTCGATCTCGCCCTTGGTCGGCGCTTTGCGCTCGGCCTCGATGCTCGGGGCCACACGTTGCAGGCGGAAATCCCGCTCAATCTCTCGCATGATGGTTTCCTGCCGCTTGTAGTCCTGGCCGTCGCTGACGACCTCGCCCGCGTGGGTGATTCGGTTGGCCAGGATGTGGATGTGCTCGTGCTCGGTGTCGGTGTGCCGGGTCATGACGAATTGGTTATCTGTGAAGCCCATCCCGCGCAAATAGCGCTGCCCGATGGCCTGCCATTGCTCGTCTGTGAGCTTTTCGCCGGGGGCGGCGGATAGCGAAACGTGCATAACCGCCTTGCCCAAGTTCGGGCGAAGTTTGCGAA
>NZ_CBCSIQ010000046.1:0-5439 GCF_965139615.1 Kerstersia similis | reverse complement strand
CCGCTGTCGATCTCGCTGCGCTTGACCCAATCCAGCAGCGTGGCCGGCACGCAACCGATCTTCGGCGCAATGGATTCGACGGCCGCCCACAGCGACGGATACTCCCCACGGTGCTCCTGTACCAGGCGCACAGCGCGTTCGCGAACCTCAGGGGAAAACTTGTTCTGCTTGCTCATAGTGGCTCCATTTTCTCAAAGAGTGGAGCCTCCGCAAAACCCGGGACGATTCAGCCTGCTCAAGGTGATACACCAGTTTTTTTGGATATATGCGAGACCGAGGCATCAAGCACAGCAGTCTCTATAGGTGGTTGCCATCGAAGTACAATGCACGTGCTAGTCGCTTGAGCAACCACAGGTTTTGCGAAGGTCGGTTGGTTCAAGCCAGGAGGAACGTGGTGGCCATATTGATGCTTTGCTGCAGGCTTTTGTCAAAGGAGACAATCGGTTTGCATAGCCGTGTTCGGTTGTACCGGCGCATCCTATTGTGTGGTGGCTAGTGTTACGAATTCGCTGGTTTTCGAAGGCGCACGCCTGTATATAAGTTGATACTTACATTTTCAGTTGATGGTCGCTTTCAACATATTGTCATAGCTCTTGTCTTCGCCACCCTACGGAGGTTGACTGCTTATATTAGCTAGCTGGTCGATGTTTCGGGTGGAACATACTGCGGTCCCTGCCCGACCAGTGGGCCAAGGCATCAGCCTTCGGTCGGTGTTTACTAAGGCCTGCTTGTGGCACTGAAAGTGAAGTTCGTCAATGGTGGGGGTGGCACACCAGTCCACGTGTGTGGAGCAATCACGCTGATGACGCAGGTCACGCACGGCTTGCCTTGCTAGGTCGCGACATAGGCAAGATCCGACACTACTTCGCTGGTATGACGGTTGAGACATGAGCACTCGGTTAACATAGCTTAGCGAGCATGGCATCAAAATATTGGGTAGCGTAGTTCGGATCTTTTCGCCCCAGTACTGACTCTAAAGACCCTTGGCACGTATAAGGCGTTCTACCGTGCAGTGCGCAATACAGACATTGCAATACAGACATTCTTATGAATCATCAGTACTCGAACTGTATCAACATCGTAGCGCTCTCAGTTGGTAGCAGCCACGTAGGGTATCAGCCATCGGCGCCTCGTCCTGCCCTGCTCGGGGCACTACGCCACTCGAGATGAGTGCGCCCATAACATGCGAGGTGGCCTTGGCAGCTAGTCTGCCACTTGGCTAGCGCTAGCTAAAGAAAGCTGCAGGGCACTAATTATAACTTTATCTTTTTGATTATCACCGTTATCTGCTATTTATAATTTTACGGTGAATAGACGAGAGTACTGATTTCGGATGCGATGAGTGAGACGCGCAAACCGGGATAGATGAATTACTACGAGGCAATTGATGGCAAAAGCTGGGGCAAAGAAGGACAGGCTAATTAATATTGATGATCTCGAAGAATTGAACATCGAATGGCCAATAGACAGCACTGAGACCCCGGAACAAATTTATGTCCGTGTGGCTCCAAGAGACCGGCGTTCTTTCTTGGGACAGTTTTTCACACCAGTGCCTCTTGCGAAGTTGATGGCTAATTGGATAACGAGCGTCAAACCCGAGACCGTGCTTGACCCCTCCGTGGGCCCTGGAATATTAACTCGAACGGTCCGCGAATCGTTACCAGATGCAAAAATTACCTGCATAGACATTGATCAGGCACCATTGCAACTAGCACGCATGTCAATGGCTAAAGACAAGTTGGTAAATTTTATCAAGGGAGATTTCCTGACAGTAGAGCTGTCCCAGTTCGATGCAATTTTAGCAAATCCACCATATTTGCGCCATCAAAACTTGTATTACGACTTTGATGTCCATACTGTGGTCGGAAATAAGAATGGGGTCAAACTGTCTCGCCGTTCCAATCTGTATGTACTTTTTATACTAGAGATCTGTCGAAAGCTGCGAGATGGTGGGCGGGCATCTATTATCGTACCGGCTGAATGGATGAATGCAAACTTCGGAGCAGCCATTAAGAAATTTTTTCATTCGACTGGTTATTTGCGGCAACTGATTTATTTCTCGCACGATACATTTACATTCGAGGATGCCTTAACCACCGCAGCGATATTATTGATCGAAAAAAGCCCAAAAAACCTCGATAGCCTCGACGTTATTTACGTTGAAGAAGCCGTATCAATGCCAGACCTAGAATCATTAATGGCCGGGAGAATCTCCGAATTACCTGGTGTAAAGAGAGAACATATCCCATGGCATATGCTTCTAGCCACTCAAAAGTGGGACCAACTTTTTGCAATGGGATCACATAAAAAAAGTGACCATCTCATCGTGGTTGAGACCTTAGCAAAAAGTCGCCGTGGCATTGCTACTGGAGCAAATGACTTTTTTCATTTAAGGCCTTCCCAAACTACAGCTTATGGCATTCAAAAACACAATCAGAAAATCTGCATTGGTCGTGCTCAGGATGTTAAAGGCCTGATTTTTTCGAAAGAGGATCTCTTTCAACTAGAAGACGATGATGCACGGACGCGGTTGATTTCGTTCGGCCCAGACTTATCTCCCGCAGAAAATGATTATATTTCTGAGGGTATCGCACAGAATCTGAATACACGCTATTTATTGGCAGCGCGCAGCCCATGGTATTCAATGGAGAATCGAGACCCAGCACCTATTTGGGCTGCTGTTTTCAGCCGGGGAAATCTTCGATTTGTTCTTAATGCTGCAGGCGCTTACAATTTGACCACCTTTCACTGCTTATACCCTAACGGCCTGAGCAGCCGACAGGTGAAGGCATTGGTAGCACTTTTGAATGCTGGCCCTATCCAAGAGCGTGCGATGAGGCACCGCCGCGTCTATGGCGGCGGTCTGGCCAAATTTGAGCCGAAGGATTTGCTTCAATTAGAAGTACCAGATATCAGATGCCTGCCTGAGGCTACCTTGGATGAAATCATTTCGCTGTTTGTTTCATGGGATCGGGAGTTTCGTAACACCCCGGATTTCTGTCCGACGGAGCTGAATCTACTAGCAGCACGCTTGATCGATCAGCCCACGACATCCCTCCGGCAGGTTACGATGAATCGCTTTACGCAAGAAGCACTTTTCTGAGCCTTTCTTTACTGATTTCTACTTTCCCACCGACCGGCTTTACGAATGCATCAACCCTTCCTAGGCGGGTGCATCTTGTCTCCACCTGGAAAGCGGGAGGTTCTTTGAAGGTACCTATTTCCACGCCAGTCGTAATCGGTATCATAATCGTAGATTTTAATTGACTTTTCGCTGGGGTTTCGATCTTAAATCCAGCCCCTGATCCGATGGTGCGAAAAATATCGAGGACATTTATACCCCATATGGAATCGAAAAAGACTTGGCAATAAGACTGTGATACGCCGTATCTTTCTATCCAGCGGTACACAATTACTAGATCTTCAACCTTAACTGTGAAGCTCGGAGTAGGCCGATCTGACTTTTTTCCGCTTGCAGAGTCTTCCCTCCGAACTTGCATATACTGGAGTGCCTTGAACTTGCTCGATCGGACTTCGATTGCAGCAATCGAGTCTGCTACATATTCGTCTGACCTCTCGCGTGGCAGGGCAGAGATATCAGCAGGAGGAGCTATCTCTACCGGCAGCACTAGCAAGTCTGGACGCTTTCCATACTTACGTACCTCTTCCAGGCCGGCAGTATAGAGTTCAGTGAAACCATCTTCCCCTGCAGCCAGCGAATCAGTGTTGCCATACTGGGCGACGGCCCAGCTATCTCTATAGTTCGTTTGGATTGCGCTAGTAACTATACCCTCGGCCCAATCGCCCATCGCACGATTTGCGAGGAATTCTGATCGTGCATCTGTTGGTGGCCTGGGCTTTTTTTCGGGTGGAGGCCCCTCTCCGCCAAACTGAAGGTATTTCTCTTGAATACCTTTCTCTCTTAGCACGACGACCACATCGTCCTTTACTTGCGCCAGATGGTTCAAATATTTATTCATGTCTTTATGTGATTTTTTAACTACATTTTATTATGGTATCACTCGACATTATTTTACGAAACTCGCTGTGTTGTTTTTTACTAGCCCAGCAAAATTCTGTTTAAGTCATAATCGAGGAAAGAGGACAGGATCAAGACGATATGACCCGTCCTAGCAGTCAATGACTTTTCATAGGCTTTGTAGTCGTGCGCCGCCTGGCGGTCATCTCCGATATAGCTACATTGCCGGGTCATGCCAGAGACTGCCCGTTCCAAGACGTTACGGAATGCCAGCAAAGCTTCGTGTATCAGCTACAAGATAGAAAATTTCGTTTTCTGCCCCGCTGCCCATGCCATGCAGCTAGGTACCTCCTTTTTTTTACTTTCGAGCCTACCCCTAACTGATGCCGAAATCTGCTTAACACCCAGTGTGAACAATCTTCCTTCATGATGCCCCCCCCCGGCAAGCTGTGCCAAGGCAACGCAACCAGACCGATATTCAATCTTTCTCTGTTGTACTCGACACCTTCTGCCTGGATCCACGGCATGGATGTGTCGCCACCAATACACGCCCGAAGAAACCGACGGCCACAGCCTTCCAAATGCGGTTTTACAATCATGGGGCTCGAAACCTGGCCCTGGGCGAATTGGCCTCAACACCGTCGCTGCATGGCGTTAACGCGACAACGTCCGGGCTTGTTTTTCTGAATACGTCCACGGGCTTCCCGGTGTGTGCCAGTATCAACCCACCATACGGATTGCGTCATCAACCTCGCCATGACAGGAAAGCGTATGCGCGACTCTACGCGTCTCGATGATCTGGGGCCCCGTATCTGTATCATGGGGCCGTCGAATAGCGGCAAATCCACCTTGGCGGTTGCTATCGGGCGGGCACGGGGTTTGACGCCCATCCATCTCGATGTGCTCTACCACTTGCCCAACACAGATTGGCATCCCCGTCCGTATGAGGATTTTGTCGCGCTGCATGATGAGGTGATTGCAGGGACGAATTGGGTGATCGAAGGCAATTATTCCCGATGTTTGCCACAACGCTTGGCACGCGCGACCGGACTCATACTGTTGGACGTTCCCAGCCTGACGAGCCTGCTGCGCTACATGCGCCGGTCATGGTTCGAACGCAATCGTCTCGGTAGCCTTGCTGGTAACAAGGACAGCGTCAAATGGGCCATGATTCGCCACATCACCGTCACGACCCGGGCTAACCGGAAGCATTACGACGAGATTTTCGAGCACATCAACTTGCCAAAGATCAAGCTTTCATCCACCCGCGAACTAGCTGAGTTCTATCGGCGGGAAAGCCTGGATCGCTGAGTCGCCCCCCAGCCAATCCATACGGCACCTGTCGTGGTCAAGTATCAGTGGACACTGGGATAGGGAATTTCAGGTAGTGGCTTTTTCGTAATCGGTCGGCGAGCGGTATCCGAGTGTGGAATGCAGCCGTTGGGTGTTGTAAAAGCCGA
>NZ_CBCSIQ010000045.1:0-6271 GCF_965139615.1 Kerstersia similis | reverse complement strand
CTGGGCTACCTGGGCGGGATGCTGACGCTGGGCCTGTGTCTGGCCTATGTGCTGTGGGCCCAGGCGCAGGGCAGGCCGGCGGCGCACTTTGTGGCAATGACCATGCTGATGACTGCCGCCATGTTCGGCTTGGCCTCGCTGGGGACATTTTTCTGGCTGCGTGAACGGCATGCCGGCGCCATGCCACTGGCAGGCAACAGGCAGGGGGTGTGGGCCAGCGCGCGCCAAAGCTGGCGGGCAGTACGCGAGTTTGAGGATTTCCGCTGGCTGCTGGCAGCGACCGTGGCGTATCAGGGCGGCGTGGCCGTTGCCATCACGCTGGCGGCAATCTATGCCGAGCAGGCGATAGGTTTCGAGCCTCAGGAAACGATGTTCATGATCTTTGCCCTGAATCTGGCTGCCGCGCTGGGCGCCGTGGTGTTTGGGCATGCCCAGGATTGGATGGGGCACAAACGGGCACTTTCCATCACGCTACTGGGGTGGATGCTGACATGTTTGCTGGCAGCGGCGGCCACGGACAAGCCGCTGTTCTGGGTGGCGGCGACGCTGGCGGGCTTGAGCATGGGGAGCAGCCAGTCGGCGGGCCGGGCAATGGCGGCGCTGTTGGCGCCGCCGGCACGTATGGCTGAGTTCTTCGGTTTATGGACCTTGGCGGTGCGTTTGGCCAGCATCATTGGCCCGATGATGTACGGTTTGATTGTCTGGGGCAGCGGCGGCAATCAACGTCTGGCGATCCTGGCAACGACCTTGCTGTTCGTGATCGGGCTGGCTTGCCTGCGGCCGCTGGATATGGCGCGTGGTCGCAGGCAGGCGGAGGCAGGCCTGAGCCGGTCCGGGACTGGGTAGAATAGGCGGCTATTCCATCGCGATTCCGGCTTGGCCGGAACCGCCAGATTGCCGGGCATGGGGCTGGGCAGAGCAGGCAGCTGGATTTCCATTCTTGATATGTTGCACATCCTCACCATCACCGGGCCTATCTATTTGCTGGTTGCCGTTGGCTATGCGGCAGTCAGGTTCGGTGTCATGCAGAAATCGGACAGCCGGGTGCTGGGCCGTTTCGTCCTGTTGTTCGGTATGCCGTCGTTGCTCTTTGCCTCGTTGACGCAACGTCATGCCAATGCCGGCATCGACTGGAACTATGTCCTGATTTATGCGGCGGGAGGGGTGCTGACCATGCTCTGCGCTGCCGGCTACGCGCGCAAGTTCAAAGGTGCCAGCGCCGCCCAGGCGGGTGTGCTGGGCATGACGGTAGGCGCGTCCAATTCCGCGTTCATCGGCTTCCCGGTGTTGTATCAGGTGCTGGGGCCGACGGCAGGAGTGGCGTTGGCCATGTGCTTCATCGTGGAAAATATCCTGATCATGCCGGGGGCGCTGGCCTATGCCGATAGCGGTGGCGCAGGTGGCGCCGGGGCGGCCTTGCGGCGTTCGCTGACCTCGCTGCTGACCAACCCCTTGCTGTGGGGGCTGGCGCTGGGCCTGCTGTTCAACCTCATGGGCTGGCATTTGCCGGCCGTGCCGGAGCGCATGGTGCAGATGCTGTCCCAGGTCGCCAGCCCGCTGGCCCTGTTTGCCGTGGGGGGCAGCCTGTACGGTTTGCGTCTGGGCCATCATCTTCGTGCCGTATTGGGTGCGGCTGGCGCAAAACTGCTGCTGCACCCGGCGTTGATGGCGCTGCTGGTGCTGCTGTTTCCCGTGCTGAGCCGCGAGTTTGCCGTGGCCGCCGTCATGTATGCGGCCATGCCGACGGCGGCGATCGTGGCGGTCCTGGCCCAGCGCTACCAGCAGGAGGAGTTCGCTGCAGCAGCGCTGATGGTGGCGACATTGGCTTCTTTTGTGACGATCACGCTGTTGCTGATGATCGTCATGCCCATGCTGCCCGAACCTGCGGTACTGCCTTTGCCTTGAAAGCCGGGCAGATGTGCCTGTGCGGTGATGTGCCTGTACGGCTGCCCATCGTGATTGGCCCGGATATCTTGCCCGGGCCAGCATTTCTGTGTGAACCTGATCGCCATGACTGATCCGAATCCGATGCCGGGCGCCAGTGCCCGTTCCGCGCCTCGATGCTCCCGTGCCGCCTTGCTGCGCAAGTGGCTGTTGATCGCCCTGGTGCTGGCCCTGGTGCTGGTGCCCCTGCTGGTCTGGGTCAGCCAGCCGGCGGCGCCTGGCGCCGGCGTGCCGGCCGGGCAGGGGGCAGAACCATGACGCGCGCCAAGCCGGCTGCCCTTCGCGATCCTTGCCCGTGCGGCAACATGGCGGCATATGGCATGTGCTGCGGCCGCTGGCACCAGGGGCCGCAGCGTCTGGGTGCGCCGACGGCGCAGGAACTGATGCGTTCACGCTACAGTGCTTTCGTCCTGGGCGAATGCCAATACCTGCTCGACACCTGGCACCCGGCGACCCGGCCCGATGCGCTGGAGCCGGAACCCGAGGGCCTGAAATGGCTGGGCTTGCAGATCAAGCGCCATGAACAGCTGGACGAGACCCGCGCCATTGTTGAGTTTGTCGCCCGCAGCCGATTGCAGGGCCGGGCGCATCGTCTGCATGAAATCAGCCGTTTCGAGCGCCAGGACGGCATCTGGCTGTACGTGGATGGCGATTTTGTTGAATAAGCTTGCCGTGCCTGTGTTTGTATAGTATTTGACCATTCCAAACACGCTGAGCTAAACTGTAAGGCTTAGCGTACTGCGTCCTGCATGAATCTGTCATATTCATTTGCCAGAATCGCATGGAAGCCTCTTGCGCTAGCAAGAACTGCTCTTTCCGGCCGGCCTGCCTGGTTTGCCGTTACGTGCGGTTTTTGTATGGACCGCCCGTGAACGGGATCGACCACTGGCCACGCGCAATGCGCGTGCCGGAACGGATATCCCCGATCGGGTACTGAATGCTCCGGGCATTGTGCCGTAGACCCTGCTCAATGCCGGTAGCGACGATTTTAGGGATATTCAAGCTAATGCCAACTATCAGCCAGCTCGTGCGCAAGCCGCGCGAAGTCAGCCGGGAGTCCAGCAAGAGCCCCGCGCTCGAAAACTGCCCCCAGCGTCGTGGCGTGTGCACCCGCGTGTACACCACCACCCCCAAGAAGCCTAACTCCGCTCTGCGTAAGGTCGCCAAGGTTCGCCTGACCAACGGCTTCGAAGTCATTTCGTACATCGGTGGCGAAGGCCACAACCTCCAGGAACACTCGGTCGTGCTCGTGCGCGGCGGTCGTGTGAAGGACTTGCCTGGTGTGCGTTACCACATCGTGCGCGGCGCGCTCGACCTGCAAGGCGTGAAGGATCGCAAGCAGGCACGCTCCAAGTATGGTGCCAAGCGTGCCAAGAAGGCGAAGTAATTCGTCTGACTTTCACCCCTGGTGATAAAGCGTGCAACCGTTGCGCAGAATGAACTGTGTGGCGGTATTAAGGGGTCGTCCCGGATGGGCGGCCGTGGCCGTGCAAAGAGTGCGCGGTTCAACTGAACAGACACAAGGAAGCAATAATGCCCCGTCGTCGCGAAGTACCTAAACGCGAGATCCTGCCGGATCCTAAGTTCGGCAGCGTCGAACTCGCGAAATTCATGAACGTCGTCATGCTCTCGGGCAAGAAGGCGGTTGCCGAGCGTATCGTCTACGGCGCGCTCGAGCAAATCCAGGCCAAGACCGGCAAAGAGCCGATCGAGGTCTTCAATACTGCGATCAACAACGTCAAGCCCCTGGTTGAAGTGAAGAGCCGCCGTGTCGGTGGCGCCAACTACCAGGTGCCCGTGGAAGTCCGCCCTGTGCGTCGCCTGGCTCTGGCCATGCGCTGGATGCGTGAAGCTGCCAAGAAGCGCGGCGAGAAGTCCATGGACCTGCGTCTGGCCGGCGAACTGCTGGATGCTGCTGAAGGTCGTGGCGCTGCAATGAAGAAACGCGAAGATACCCACAAGATGGCAGAAGCCAACAAGGCATTCAGCCACTTCCGTTGGTAATCCAGCTGGTAAATTAAGGACACTCTCATGGCCCGCAAAACCCCGATCGCGCGTTACCGCAACATCGGTATCTCTGCCCACATCGACGCAGGGAAGACCACCACTAGCGAACGCATTCTGTTCTACACCGGCGTCAATCACAAGATTGGCGAAGTGCATGATGGCGCAGCCACCATGGACTGGATGGAGCAGGAGCAGGAGCGCGGCATCACCATTACGTCTGCTGCTACCACCGCTTTCTGGAAGGGCATGGCCGGCCAGTTCCCCGAGCACCGTATCAACGTCATCGACACCCCGGGACACGTGGACTTCACCATTGAAGTCGAACGTTCCATGCGCGTGCTCGACGGCGCTTGCATGGTTTATTGCTCGGTGGGCGGCGTTCAGCCCCAGTCCGAAACCGTGTGGCGTCAGGCCAACAAGTACAAGGTGCCCCGTCTTGCGTTCGTGAACAAGATGGACCGTACCGGTGCGAACTTCTTCAAGGTTTACGATCAGCTGCGTAACCGCCTGAAAGCCAATCCCGTGCCCATCGTTCTGCCGATCGGCGCCGAGGATTCGTTCAAGGGCGTGATCGACCTGATCAAGATGAAGGCGATCATCTGGGACGAAGCCAGCCATGGCGTGAAGTTCGAATACCAGGACATCCCGGCCGAGCTGCAAGCTCAAGCCGAGGAGTGGCGCGAGAAGATGGTCGAAGCTGCGGCCGAATCGTCCGAAGCCCTGATGAACAAGTACCTCGAGGGCGAGCAATTGTCCGAAGAGGAAATCGTCAAGGCGCTGCGCGATCGCACCATTGCTTGCGAAATCCAGCCGATGCTGTGCGGCACCGCGTTCAAGAACAAGGGTGTACAGCGCATGCTGGACGCCGTGATCGAGTTCCTGCCGTCGCCCATCGACATTCCTCCCGTCCAGGGCGAGAATGACGAAGGCGAGCCGGTGTTCCGCAAGGCCGACGACAGCGAAAAGCTGGCCGTGCTGGCATTCAAGCTGATGACCGATCCGTTCGTGGGTCAGCTGACCTTCGTTCGCGTGTATTCCGGCGTGCTGCACTCCGGCGATACCGTGTTCAACTCGGTCAAGGGCAAGAAGGAACGCGTGGGCCGCATCCTGCAGATGCACGCCAACAACCGTGAAGAAATCAAGGAAGTCGTGGCCGGCGATATCGCCGCCGTGGTGGGCCTGAAGGATGTGACGACCGGCGAAACGCTGTGCGACGTCGATGATCACATCGTTCTGGAACGCATGGAGTTCCCCGAGCCCGTGATTTCGCAGGCTGTTGAGCCCAAGACCAAGTCCGACCAGGAAAAAATGGGCCTGGCGCTGTCGCGTCTGGCTGCCGAAGATCCGTCGTTCCGCGTGCGTACCGACGAAGAATCCGGCCAAACCATTATTTCCGGCATGGGCGAGCTGCACCTGGAAATTCTCGTCGATCGCATGAAGCGTGAGTTCGGCGTGGAAGCCAACGTCGGCAAGCCGCAAGTGGCCTACCGCGAAACCATTCGCAAGGCCTGCGACGAAGTCGAAGGCAAGTTCGTCAAGCAGTCGGGCGGTCGTGGTCAGTACGGTCACGTTGTGCTCAAGCTGGAACCGCTGGAACCGGGTGGTGGCTACGAATTCGTGGACGCCATCAAGGGCGGTGTGGTGCCGCGCGAGTACATCCCGGCAGTGGACAAGGGTATTCAGGAAACGCTGCCTGCGGGCGTGTTGGCCGGTTACCCGGTGGTGGACGTCAAGGTAACGCTGTTCTTCGGTTCGTACCACGATGTGGACTCGAACGAAAACGCGTTCAAGATGGCCGGTTCGATGGCATTCAAGGAAGGTATGCGCAAGGCCAGCCCTGTGCTGCTCGAGCCGATGATGGCCGTCGAAGTGGAAACGCCCGAAGACTACGCTGGTACCGTGATGGGCGATCTGTCCTCGCGTCGCGGCATGGTGCAAGGCATGGACGACATGGTTGGCGGCGGCAAGGTCATCAAGGCCGAAGTTCCCCTGGCCGAAATGTTCGGCTACGCCACGAACCTGCGTTCGCTGACGCAAGGCCGTGCAACGTACACCATGGAATTCAAGCACTACGCTGAAGCTCCGAAGAACGTGTCCGACGAAATCATCGCCGCTCGTTCTAAGTAATACAAAGACATCGGCCATCCCTGCCAGGGGATGGCCGTCAACAAGTTTTCCTTGCATTGATAAAGGGATGAATCATGGCAAAAGGTAAGTTTGAACGCACCAAGCCGCACGTGAACGTCGGCACGATCGGTCACGTTGACCACGGCAAGACGACGCTGACGGCGGCAATCGCCACGGTGCTGTCCAAGCAATT
>NZ_CBCSIQ010000044.1:0-6538 GCF_965139615.1 Kerstersia similis | reverse complement strand
GGGTGGCGTCAGGGTGGGATAAGTGGGTTTCGGTCTTGTGTTGTGCTTGGGCCCAGAACATTTGGCGCAGCAGGAATAGACGTTCGCGCCGTAGGGCGTCGGCAATGGGTTCTGGTGTGCCACCGAGATCCGTGGCGTCTTGTGCCATGCCTTCCAGTGCGGCCAATAGTACGGTGGGGGCCGCATGCCAGCATCGTGTCAGCAGGGTGTCGGGCGAGATGGCCTGCATGCCCAGGCGGCGCAGTTCGGAGCGGTTGAAGTCGCGCAGGTTCCAGGTGGCAATGACGATGCTGGCCTCAGGTTCGCGGTCCAGGGCTGCGCGGGCCGCTGCGATGACATGCCAGTCTTTTGGGTCGCTGTAGCGCAGTCCGGCTTGCCATTCCTGCAGGTTGTCTGAGGAGGCGAGGGGAAAGGCCGTTTGCATGGCTTGCCATTCCTGCATCAACCGTTCCGGTGGGATCGACCAGATGCGTGCGGCATTGCGACGCCATTCGTCACCGATGTATTCGCTCCAGACGGGCTGATACAGGCCCATGCTGCCAATGCGCAGCAGCAGGCGCCGCAGGATGCCGGGCATCAGGACGCAGGCATCCAGCACCACATGGCTGGGGGGCGGCAACGTGGCAGTGGTATTCATGCGTGAGGGTCCGCGTCGGTGGGTCAGTTCAGGTGGGAAGGGAGCGCGATGCCCGGCAGGCGCAGACTGTAGAGCACCGATTGCTGCACGGCTGGCGAGGCACAGAAAATGACGGCAACATCTCCATCGTTCATGTTGTCCAGTATTTCGGGCAGTTGTTCGGGCGCCTGTTCCGGGGTGTCCATGCCACAGACATGTACTTCGCCACTTTCTTCAAAGACCTGGGCAGGCAGGATTTCGGTGACTGCGTCCAGATCGGCTTCGCCGATGACGACATAAATACGGAAGCTGACGCCGCTTCGGGAGGTTTCCAGAATCACGCCACGCTGGCAGGTTCCGGTTTGTTTACTCAGGACAGACATGAAAATCCCGCAAATCTCTCAGCCGCCATTCTAGCGCTGAACCGGGCAGCGCTCCGGTAGTGTGCCGCAGAGTTGCAGGGACATATCGACGCCGGGTGGAAGTCTGCTAGAATCCCGTCTCTTGAAAAGGTTGCAGTGCTGCCGGTTTCCCCCCGAGCAGGTGATTCAGCATCCTGGGAGGTGTGGCAGAGTGGTCGATTGCACCGGTCTTGAAAACCGGCAACGGGCAACCGTTCGTGAGTTCGAATCTCACCGCCTCCGCCAAGAACGCTATTCAACCCGCTGATTCCGTTATCCGGATCAGCGGGTTTTTAGTTTTCGGGCGCAGTTCATCCCGGCCTTTGGGGCGAGGTAAAGAGCCCGGTGCCGGGCTGCCGGCGATGGGGGGCGGGACGGGGTTTTTGCCGTTTTCCCTGCCACGTGTTGCAGCACGGCCGTGTAAGATTTCTTGCTTGTTGCTATCTATATATTTTGGAGAAGACCATGACAGATCAGGAAACACTCGAGTCCAGGCTTTTTGAGCTGGAAGAGCGGGTCAGGGGGATGCAGATCGGCCTGCAAAATCTTGTTGTGGCGATTTGCGCCAATGGATCCATTGATGTGTCCAAGGTGGCAACGTCTTACAACAGGCTCAATGACACGATCCGTGAGCGTGTGGCGACGGAGGAGGGCGCGTGCCGAAATGCCATGGATCATATCGGCAAGGTGCTGGAGGCTGCCGGTTCGGTGATTGAGCAAGGTTTGCAGGAGGCCAGGGAGGCTGGCAACAAGGCGCATTAAGCGGGCGTGCCAGCCGTGTTTTTCCATTCCGCCGTGCGGCTGCTGTCTTGCAATTTTTTCCGGGCGTGAGTGCGGTGCAGGCGGGTGGCGGTTGCTGCAGGGGTGGTGGCCGGCCCGGCGTCAGCTGGGCTGGTGCAATCGGGTGTTCAGGTGCTACAGCAGTTTGAAGCCTGCCCAGCCAGGTAATAGCAGGGTGCAGGTCCACAAAATGGCGGAGAGCCAGTTGGCGATGTGAAAGCGCCGTTGCGGCATTTTGAAGATGCCGGCGATCAGCGGGACAGTTGCCCTGAGTGGGCCGAAGAAGCGGCATAGCACGATGCTGGCCCAGTCCCAGCGATCGAAGAAGCGTTTCGTTCTGACATAAAGTGCCTGCCGGCATCGGATCCAGCGAGAGTTCAGGATGAGCGGCCCATAGCGCAGGCCCAGCGAGTATGAGATCCAGTCACCCAGTCCTGCGCCCAGCGAGATGGCCAGCCAGATCGGGATGAAGGGGATGTCGCCTGCGCCGAGTAGCGCGCCAATCGACAGCAGCAAGGCCGTGCCGGGGATGACCAGGGCGACAAAAGGCAGGGATTTGAGCAGCGCCAGGATAAAGCTGATGAGGGCGAGCCAGTTGCTGTGTCTGGCGCCGAGAGCCAGGATGCTGCTGGAGGTTTCCTGCAGGAAGGACAATAGGGGAGCGAGCATGGCCGTCTTGCGGGTCTGAAGGCGGGCGGGGGCCGCTAAAGCGGAGGAAACTCAGCATGTTTGCCGCGTAGCCAGGGGTGTTGGGCTTGCGCCAGCATTTCACGGTCGCCGCGGCTGTCGCCATAAGCATACGTGAGTTTGGGGGCGGGGGTGCCCAGCCATTGCGATAGTCGCCTGACTTTTTCTGCGCCCCAGCAATTCGGGGTGGCGAATTCACCTTGGAATGTGTCGTTGGCATATGCCAGTTCTGTTGCCAGTACTGCGTCAAAGCCCGTGGCTTGTGCCCAGGGTTGCAGGTACAGGGAAACGGATGCACTGACCAGAACTAGACGATGCCCCTGTTGCTGGTGGGCTTGAATGCGGGCCCGCATGTCGGGGCGGATCAGGCGGGGTAGTCTGTGGGCGGCATAGTGCTGCGCGAGTTCGGATAGTTGGCCGCGCGACAGGCCGCGCAGGCAGCGAGCAAGAAAAGCGGCTTTGGTTTCTTGTCTGGTGCGCAGGCCGCAGGCCCACAGGATTGCAGTGGGGGCGGTACGCAGGCAGGCGCTGGCGTACCTGGGCCATCCCGCTGCGAAACGGGCGAAATCTTTCAGGCTGTCGCGGTCGCTGATGGTGCCATCGAAATCAAAGGCGGCAATAGGTATGGGGGATGAGGCGATCGCGGGCGTTGCTGTTGTCATCTAGGCGGTCTGCAAGGGTTTTGCTGCACGCAGGTGCTGATCAGGCGTACAAGCCAGGTTGGCGTCGTGGGCGGAGCGCCGTGTTTGGTCCGGCCGGGCTGGCAGTACCTGCGCGTTGTGTCAGGCTTCATTATCCATCAGGGGCGGGGCAACCCTTTTGGTGTCGCTGGCCGGTGCAGCCGCAATGGCGTCGCATGGCGCATGGCGCATGGTGTTGGCATGGTGTTCGCGTGTCATGGCAGGAGAGTGGTTTTGCGGTAGCATTCCTGGCAACGGGTTGTGCCGGCCGAGGGTGCATGCATGACCAGAGTGAATCGTTGCAAGGAGAGGGTTGATGGCAGAGCAGGTATCCCCGCATCATCAGGAAGCGGCCAAGGCGTTAGTGAAGGCAGTTCAGGATTTGGGGCACGATATGGATCAGGTGGTTGACCGTGCGCGTGCGAATCTGATGGGTAATCCCGAGACTGGGGAAGTGCGCCATCCGTATATGACCCAGATCATTACCTTGATCGAGGAGCTGGTGGCGGACACCAAGTAAAAAGCATGGGGGGCTGCTGCTGTCGAAGGCCGCTTCGTCAGCAGGGCTCAACCGGCGGGGGCTCGGTGGCGTTCTTCCTGTCCAGACGCAAAAAAGCCACCATTTCTGGTGGCTTGATCTGCAGGTATTCTGGTAGGCGGTATTGGATTCGAACCAACGACCTCCACGATGTCAACGTGGCGCTCTAACCAACTGAGCTAACCGCCTGTAAAGAAAAATGATTCTACAACCATTTTTTTACTGCTGTCAACAGAATTTTCGTTTTGGGAGAATTTTTTTCGTCCCTGGCGATTTGCCTGTTGCCTTCCGCCGCACCGCGTTTGTGGTGCTGAACTGAAGAAGCGGAATTATATACATATTTTTTTGTTTGTGTAAATTTCCGGTCATTTTTTTGCAGGCGGGCATGGGGGCTTTTGGGCATGGCGCGGATGGCGTGTCAGCGGGGCATCAGGCCTAGCAGTGTGAACCAGCCGTAGTCGAGCGGTACCAGTACGAAGAAGGTGATTGCCGCCAGCGCCAGGCAGAGTCGTATGCCATCTCTGGCCTTCACATGGCCCATGCCCATGGCGACAACAATGGGGGATGCCTGGTAAGGCAGCAGCGGCGTGGCATAGCCAATGACCTGCACCATCAGAATGGTCAGTAGGGGCAGGCCGGAGGCCTCGGCCATGGGTTGTGCGAGGGGGGTGAACAGAGCCGGCACGCCATTGGCCGTAACGGTGAAGTTCAATGCACTGGTCAGGGCTATCAATGCCCCGAAACTGCGCGCCGGGCTGGCGGGGTCGAGTGGCAGTATGTGCAGCAGCCAACTGCCCATGGCCGTCCCCAGTCCGGAATGGTTCACCAGCGCCGTCAGCCCCAGGATGCCGGCCACGTAAATACAGGTGCGGATGTTGACGCCGGTGGCGAATTCATCGCCGGTCAGGAAGCCGATGCGAGGCAACAGGCAAATGCAGGCTGCGCTCAGGCCGATCCAGGCAGGCGAGATGCCGTGCACGGCATCAGTCATCCATAGCGCCAGCGTTGCGAGCAGCAGTACGCCCAAGCGCTTTTCGGCCTGGCTCAAGGGGTTGCCAGGCCCTTCTGGCAAGACCATACAGGGTTTCGCCGGGAACAGCAGGCACAGACATGCCACCAGCGCCAGCCCCTTGAGCAGCCCGAGAACGGGGGCGTGCAGCACCAGGTAAGGCAAATATGAAAGATGGATGCCATAGGCGCTTTCGGCGGCGCCGGCCATGACCAGGTTGGGCACATTGGCAGGCAGGATGCTGGCGGAAAGCTGGAATGTCCCGAAGCCGACCGCCAGGGCCAGGGCCGTGCGGCCACGGCTGCCTGCGGCCAGCCCGGCGCGATCGGCCAGCGCCAGAACAATCGGCATCAGCAAGGCGATGCGCCCCATGTTGGAGGGCATGACGAAAGCCAGTGCATAGGTCAGTAGCACCACGCCACCAACCATGCGGGGCCATGAACCCGTCAACCGGCTTGCCAGGCTGCGGGCGATGCGGTCCGCCAAGCCGACTTTACGGATGGCAACGCCTAGGATAAAGCCGCTGAGTACCAGCCAGAACGCTGCCGAAGAAAAACCTGAAAACAGGATCTCGGGCGGGGCAAGGTTCAGAACGGCAGCAGCAGCAAAGAACAGCAGGGCAACGAGGTACTCCGGCAGCTTTCCTGTCGCCCAAAGCCCGATCGTTACGATGATGATGCTTGCGCTCATCCATGATTCTGCTGCCATTGCATTTCCCGATTGTTATATATTCGCGAAGGATATCCGAGCAAGAATTACATATGAATCCTTAAATTCTCATGGATTCCTTTCAAAAAAACGAAGGTTTTTTATGGCCAAACTCGATCTTGCCGATCTCGGCCTGTTTCGCCACATCGCGGAGGCAGGCAGCATCACGGGTGGGGCGGTGCGTGCGCACACGGCATTGGCTGCGGCCAGCACACGGGTGCGCGGCATGGAAACCATTCTTGGCACCCGCCTGCTGGAGCGTAGCCGCCAGGGCGTCACGCTGACGCCTGCTGGCCATGCCTTGCTGGCCCACGCACGCAAGTTGCTGGCGCAGGCGGATCTGATGCACGAGGAGTTGGGGGCTTTCTCGGGTGGCGCGAGCTCGCAGATTCGGCTGTTGTCAAATACGAATGCGCTGACTGAGTTCCTGCCGGAGGTGCTGGGGCGCTTCCTGGCGGATTACCCTGGCATCGCGGTTGATTTGCAGGAACGCCTCAGTGATGAAATTGTCGTGCGGGTCGCGGAAGGGGCTGCGGATCTTGGCATTGTGGCGGGTACGGTCGATACCGGCGCCTTGTTGACGTTGCCATTCAAGTCCGACCGCTTCGTGATTGTTGCGCCTTGCTCCGATCCCATCGCGGGTGCGGCGAGCGCCAGTTTTGCCGAGGTCTTGGATCGCGCTTTCATCGGCCTGGATCGAGAAAGCGCCTTGCAACGGTTTTTGGCCGATCGGGCCTTGCGCGAAGGCCGTCGGCTGCATTTGCGCGTGCAGCTGCGCAGTTTCGATGCGATTTGCCTGATGGTGCAGGCGGGCGTGGGCATTGGTATCGTGCCTGAAACCACGGCCAGGCGGGCGCAGCACAGTATGCGCCTCGCGGCCATCCCGCTGCGCAATGATTGGGCGCAGCGCGACTTGCGAGTGTGCCTGCGGCGGCGTGAGGCGGGAAATGCCGCGCTTTGGCGCCTGGTGAACTATTTGTGCCCTGATTCTGAGCTGGCGGGGAGCAGCGGCTGTCGCGCGGGGTCTGCATGAGCGCAAGCCGGTGTCCGGCATGTTGCTGGGTTGGCGCTGCTGCGCCTGCCGATTGTTCGGGGCGTGCGTTACTGCCGGTGGATGGC
>NZ_CBCSIQ010000043.1:0-12490 GCF_965139615.1 Kerstersia similis | reverse complement strand
TTCGAGGGCGGCGGGCCCTCGGGCGTTTGTCTCATCCGGTGTCGATAGCAGTGGTGGCTTTGCTGCTTTGCCTGGATAGCGGCCATCATGCTCAGGCAGAACCTGCTGGCGTCCAGCCACCATCCGTATTGATGCTGCGCCAGACACAACCCGTGGCATTCGCCGCACCACATCAGCTTGAAGACCAGGCATCGGACAGGCAGGCGGAACAGTTGCCCGCACTGGATCTGGTGCAGGCCTATGAGCGCATGCTGCTCAATGACCCGCAAGTGCAGGGTGCGCGTGCGGCGCAGCTGGCGGGGCAGGACGCCGGCAAACTTGCCCGCGCCGCCTTGCTGCCGCAGGCCTCCATCAACTACATGCGCAACCGCACGCAGCAGACGGAGTATTACGACAGCCCACTGACCGGCCATGTGCGCGCCGAAGATACCTTCTATGGCCGCCGGGCCGGCCTGACGGTCGAACAGACGCTTTTCGATTATTCGGCCATCAGCACTTACCGCATGGGCAAGACACAGGCGGAATATGCGGATATCCAGTATCGGCTGCAATTCCAGCAGCAGGCGGTAACGCTGATTGACGCCTATCTGAATGCCGTACTGGCCCGGGATGCGCTGGCGTTGGCGCGCAGGCAGGTGCGTGTGTACCAGGACATGCTGAATGGCAACGAACGCTTGATGGCCGAAGGCGAGGGCACGCGCATAGACATACTGGAAACCCGCACACAGCTTGGCGCCACCCAGGCAGAACTGGTGAATCATGAAAATGCGCTGGCTGACCGGCTGCGGGAATTGTCTGCCATCGTGGGGGCAACGGTCACGGCCTCAGCGCTGCTGGACATCAACCCGCATTCAGGCGCACCGGATTTACCGGAAGATGATCTGGCGGTCCTGCAGGCAGACATCCAGCAGCAGAACCCGGAAGTCCAGGCGGCGCGTCTTGCGGTGCGTTACAACGACCTGACCGTCGAACGGGAAAAGGGCCAATTCATGCCCAGGGTGTCACTCTTTGCCACGCATGAGCGCATCGTCTCCGACACCATCAATAACAAAGGGCGCGACTACAGGAGCAACACAATCGGCCTGCAAGTCTCCATCCCCATTTTCAGCGGCGGTTCCAGCTATTACGCCACCCGCCAAGCCAGCCATCGGCTGGAACAGGCCCAGCATGAGCTGGAACAAGTGACGCGCAGCACGGTCACGACGCTGGAACAGTACTACCGGGTTTATCACGGTAGTGCGGAGCGTGTGAAAACCTTGCAGCAGAATGTCGCTGACAGCATGGAACTGATTGCGGCCATGCATAAAAGCGTGGCTGGCGGCGAGCGCACCAACACGGATGCCCTGCATGCCGAACGGGAATCCTACCGGGCGCGGCAGGAACTGTTACGCAGTCATGTGGAATGGCTGCAGGCCTATGCCAAGCTGCAATTCTATGCCGGGCGGTTCTCTGAGGATGATGTGCTGGCGCTGAATGGGCAATTGGTGGCGCTGGAGGGGAATTGAAGTTTGGGTTGCGGCACAGGCAGGCACTGAATTATGGAAAGCCGCTTGCATATCAATGCCAGAGCAGGCGCAGCCTTGTTCTTGCCTTTTGTGAAGGAGGGGCTGCGAAAACAGGGGGGCGCTTTGACGTCCACTGGCATGCATAGCAGAATCATTACCTGGCATCACTGAATAATTGGCAGCCGCAAAAATGCTGGAGCACAGGAACGCATGCCCGAACATCAGGTGACGAACAACGAGACAGCGCCTCCTTGGGACGGCGAGACAAACGCCCTGGGGTTGATTGCGGCCATGCCCCAGGTCGCTTGGCAAGACGAATTCCAGCCTCTACTGCAGGCCGTTAGTACCCGCCTGCTGCGTGATCGGGATGTCGGGCCTTTACTGCATAGCCTGTACGTCTATGGCAGCGTAACGGCAGGGCGCGCAATACCCGGAAAATCTGATCTGGATCTTTGCCTGATCCTGCATCGCCCACCGACGGACAAAGATAGTGAGCAGATAGAAAAAATCCGGCAGGAATTAGCTGCCGAATATCCCATCGTCAGCAAAATCGACTTTGACATCGGTTCCCTGGCGGATATTGCAGCACCGGAAAGCGGCATGGCGTGGCGCTACTGGATCAAACACCATTGTCGCTGCCTATCTGGGCCGGATCTGGCAGCTGATATCGCACCTTTTCGTCCATCCAGGGCCTTGGCAATCGCCATTAATGGCGATTTTGGACGGGTACTGGGCAACTACCTGCAAGCCTTGGCGCAGCCGCAGCCTTCCGCAACCGTTCGCAGATTAATCCGGGAAGCGTCCCGAAAATTGATCCGGTCAACCAATGTGTTGCGTCCCGCCACCGCCATCACCTGGCCGTCATCGTTGGATGGACATGTAGATTTTTTCTTGCTGCAGTTTCCGGGGCAGGAAGAGGGAATGCGCTATTTCCTGGCGCAGGCGGTGGCGCCAGATGCGGGGGTTGGGGAATTTGTCGCCCGGCTGAAAGCTTTCTCTGGGTGGATGCTTGGGGAGGTCCAGGCCATGGACAGAGTGAATGGATAATCAGATGCCGCTGCGTTCCAAACGTCACGGCATGGGCATCAGGACAGAAAATGAAGTCTTCCACATTGTGGCTGACACACGAAGATTTGCAGGCATTTAGCGATGCCTTCGCTGTATTTTCAACCTGACAGATTATGATTAAATCTAGTCGTGAAATTCCGTCATAGGGTAAATATCAAAGGAAAATCTATCAATTCCAATGGTGATTGATTAGATTTTTATGTGTATTTCGCACATGAGTGAACATTCACGATATCAGATAATCAAGCGCCTGCAGGCGGCGCTGCCTCGGGGAGTGCCGTCCGATCTTGCCGTGCTTGAAACCTTCGGCGTGTCGCACAAACTGGCCGCCCGCTACGCCGACACCGTCCGCCTGTAGCTGAACATCGCGCCCGACGTGTTCGATAACGACATCTTCGCCATGAAAGATGGTACGGCCATCAATTTGTTTCTGCGGGATATGCCTCGCCGATTGGTGGATATAGAAGTGGTGTACTGCCCCTGGCAGACTCCACGTGATCAGGCATTAGAGGATATCAATCAGGAACTGGTCGCCATTGCGTAGCGTGTCGAACGCCTTGGCGTGCAACAAGGCTGATCCGCAGCAAAGACCTTGGCGACACCAAGCTGATCGCCGAGAACAACGCCAGCCAGGTCAATGTCGTGTTCTGTGGCACGGTGCTATCCATCGAGCGCAGGCCGTTGAGTGCCACTTGTAGAACGTCAGCCTGGCTGATACCGACCTCACGGCTTATATCCTGCGCTGCCAGACCGGCTTCAACCCGCTTGATCGCCTCGATGATCTGGGCATCCGTGAACTTCGATCGCTTCATCTGTAGAACTCATCAAGGAGAAAATTCTACCTCTGATTTCCCCGCTTTTTAGGGGGGATTACCCTGAATTTTTTTATAAAAAAGACTAAGGTAAATATGATAAGAATGGGTGCTGTTAGGACAAATATTGTCCCCCAATATGCACCCAGCAATCCAGATATTCTTGCTGAGCGATTGAATGATGCGCTAGACCAGAATTCCTTTTTTGTAATGCTCAATGTGAATTGCTCAACTATCCATTTTGCAGCTGGGTAGAAAATTATCCCAAAAATGGCAATGGCAAAAATTATCTTTTTGTATGCAAAATCACTGTTCCAGAATGGATATGTTATCGTGGCACCCCCGAGCCATCCGAAAATCATATGTGTAATGTAATATTTTTTAGTGACAAGATATTTTTGCTCTGTGAAATTATTCATGGTTTTTGTATGTGGTGCGCTCAGTCTTAGGGGGTGATACTTTGATTTGAATTCTCTCAAAATTGCCAGAGGAATTGAGCTGATCGCAATCTGAAGTGAGCTTACACGTAATATTATTTCATGGTCTTCAGTCGAGAGAAACTATATTCAGTGATCCGGTGCTTCACAAGTGCTGTTTCGATTTGGTTGAATCGGAAGCATACTTTGATGTTTGGTCAGTCTGATCTGTTGCTGCAACAGAGATTCCACAATCTCGATGGCCTGCCGCGAGAGCAGTACGACATAGGGCGGAAGAGTCTTGTTTTCCCGGTGCAGCTTGATTTGTAACTGCATCGCCCAGCGACGGATAAAGAGAGTGAGCAGATAGAAAAAATCCGGCAGGAATTGGCTGCCGAATATCCCATCGTCAGCAAAATCGACTTTGACATCGGTTCCCTGGCGGATATTGCTGCACTGGAGAGCGGCATGGCTTGGCGCTACTGGATCAAACACCATTGTCGCTGCCTATCTGGGCCGGATCTGGCAGCTGATATCGCACCTTTTCGTCCATCCAGGACCTTGGCAATCGCGATCAATGGCGATTTTGAACGGAACTACCTGCAAGCCTTGGCGCAGCCGCAAACCTTTATAAACGTACGCCGATTGATTCGGGAAGCGTCCCGAAAACTGATCCGGTCGGGCAACATGCTACGCCCAGAAACCGCTAGCGCCTGGCCCTCATCCTTGGAGGATCATGTGCATCTGTTTTTGCGTCAGTATCCTGAACAGGCTGAACAAATGTGTTATTTCCTGGCGCAGACAATCGAGCCGGATGCGGAGCAGACGGAGTTCGTTGCCAGCTTGAGCGCTTTCTTGGCGTGGATGCAGGGGGAGCTGCGGGTGTTCTCCCGTGCGTCTATGCATGAAGGACGGTGACGAGATCGCAGCACCAAGAACTTACGCGTGATGGCCGATTGCTTCTGTGAACTAGGGCAGGAAGTCACTTGGATGCATCGCTGGATTCAACGATGTTGCTGTAAAGCAGTAGCAAGCTCATCTCTAATACTGTGGCGCAGGCTATCAGGTGCTATGACTTCCAGATAGGCGCTGCGTGCCAGTAGCCATTCCCGAAAGCGTTGGCTGAGTACGACACTGGCATGAATAATGACCTTGCCATCGGGTAAGTGTTCAATGCTTTGATCTTGGGAAAGCGGTGATTCTTGAAGAAAGCGGGCACTATCTCGATCCGTTCTCAAACTGATGCATGCCTGGCCTTGTGGAAAGAATTCCATGCCGCGTTCATTCTTGATGAAAGAATCAAGGTTGAAGTTGTCGGGGTACTGGAAGATATCATCCGTCATGCTGGCATGGCTCATGCGATCCAGACGATAGCGATTGATATGGGGATGAAAATCTGTGGCCGAGGATTTTGATCGAGCCAATAGGTAAATCACGCCATTGCCGTTTTCAACCAGTCCTAGAGGAATCAAGGTGCGCGGTGCAGCCAGCTTGCTATCGAGGCGCGTGTAATTGATCTGAATGATCCGTTCGCGGAATAATGCGTTTAGGATGGTGTGAAATATTTCGTTGTTGATTGGTGGTGTTTGAAGCTGGAAATGGCCGCTTATGATTGAAACTTTTTTACTCCAGCTGGCATAGCGTTGTTCCTCCTTGGAGATACAGTGTGCCAAACGGGAGTCAGCGGTATGAAATAGCTCACTCAGCCAACTACATACATGCTCAGGTAGCTGGTGTGTTGAGAATTTTCTTAGGATTTGTAAGGCCAATGCTTCATCGAAGCTCATTATTCCCGTGGATGATAATCCCGTCGCACCAGACCGACGCTGCCAATATAGAGTGTTGCCTTCTTTTTTGCATAGTACCAACCCGATTTGTTCCAGTTTTTCAAGTCTCCGCTGTACTGTTTTGACATGCTTGATGGCTTCTCCAGATGCAGCTAGTTTCTGTGCGACTTGTGGTGTGGAGAGCCAAGGGTAAGGAGAGTCTTTGCTAGGCAGCAAGGCAACGATAGGATTGTCAAGAGTGGCCATAAGTAGTCATAGAGGCTGCAGAAGTAAGCTATTCGAAAAGTGCTGAGCCGTTCGGAACCTAATCAATGTCTATGTATTTTGATTGATAGGGGGGCTTGATATCGGCGCTACCGATTGCGTAGGATACTGTGTGAACAGTATTTTTCTCATCTCTTGATCGTCTGCCGCCGTAACTAAATTATCCGCTTCCATGGCTTCTAGCAGCCTGATGGCATGACGGTAGCCGATACCGAAATGCAGCTGGAGCAATGACACTGATGCTCGACGACGTAACAGAACGTATTGGCAAGCTGCATGGTAGAGCGGGTCATGCGTGGTCGTATAGCTGTCAGTACAAGGTGCGGCTATGGGATGGGAATGATCGTTATTCAGGTGATTGGGCATGATGTGGACCTTTTGTGTGGTGCTGGTATTTTCATGCCTGTTTGAGACATTTTTTGTCTGAAGTTTGATCTATTGTATGTATTCCATGTGTTTGGGTTTTTATTTTTCTGTTAGAGTGTAGGTTTGTTGGTTTTTCTAAATTAAATGGTATTTTTTTAATGGTGTGAAGAATGCAGGAATTTTCAGGCTTTAGCAGCATGACACTTCAGCAGCTGCAAAATTATGTTTACGCTTTGAAAGACCCATTTAATGGGAGTATTTTTTACGTAGGAAAAGCTTCATTCAATAATAGAGCATTTAATCATCTTCAGGTGGCTCCTGATGAACGAGAAAAGGGAAGGCGTATCGAGGCTATCCGTAAGCAAGGTGCGGAGCCTGTCGTAGATATCATTCGTTCCGGCTTGGATGAGAAGAGTGTCTATGAGGTAGAGGCGGCTGTTATTGATAGCATTGGCCTGGAAAATTTGACTAATGTCATACGTGGGCATGGCGTGGAGCGAGGCAGGTTGACGGCGCTGTCAGCCGAACGTTTGTATGGAGCGCGGCCCGTTGAGTTGTCAGAGTATGCGGAGCCGGTTTTATTGATTTTCATTAATCAAACCTATTCGCCGTCGATGGATGAAATTGAACTTTATGACTCTGTTCGTCAGTATTGGAATGTCGGGCCGAAGGCTAGGGAAATAGACCCGGCAACTGGGGAGCTGAAATATAAAATTGCTGTAGGTGTCGCAGACAGTGTTGCCGTTGCAGTCTATTCAGTCGCCGCTTGGTTTCCGGCAGGTACGACGGTATCTACGCGTGGCATTTATGATGGTGACGGCGCACGGTCAAAAAAATGGGAGTTTGTTGGTCAACAGCTTCACGAACATCCTCTTGCGCAACGTAGGCTTCAGCTTCAGGGGGCGGATGTAAGGGCCGTTCAGAATGGGTTTACATACTTTCCAGCCTGAACTCGGTGGAGAGGGGGCTTTTTTGATGGCTGATGCCGTAGCGGTAAAGCTAATGTAGGAAATTTTGCACAGATCCAGCAGGTAGGTGTGGCTTATCCTGCTGGATTGCAGTGCCAGTTGATGTTCCGGTGATGACTAGGTAATGCTGTCTCGGAATATCAAGCTTCCGTCAGAGCAGAAGCGCGACAGTATTCGTGGTATGCCCCTCCAACTATCAAGGTACAAATCAGGTGATGTCCTGAATATTGGAGCCCATACGAGCCAGATGTAGAAACGTTATCTGGCTATGGCTAAGCAATGTATTCCGGAATCAAGCCATTTTCCCAATCGCTTTGCGAAAACGCGCAAGTGAAAACGTGAATAGCGCGATACCGATCAGCGCCATTGCCATGAGTTGTGGCCAGACGGCGTCCAGGCCGGCACCACGGAAGAGGATGGCTTGACCGAACTGCACAAAATGCGTGGTGGGTGCGACCAGCATGACATCTTGCAACAGGGGCGGCATGCTTTCGCGTGGGGTGCTGCCGCCGGACAGCATTTGCAGCGGTAGCAGAATCAGCACCGTCAGCATGCCGAATTGGGGCATGTTTCTGGCGATGGTGGCCATAAAAATGCCTAATGAGGTGGTGGCGAATAACAGCAGGCCGGCGCCGAAGAAGAACAGGGTGAGCGAGCCGGCCACAGGGACGTTCAGCGCCCAACGTACGACCAGATGCAAGGACAGGGCTGAAGCGAGCAACACGACGACGCCCATGGACCAGATTTTTGCCAGCATGATTTCGGCTGGCGTGACGGGCATCACCAGCAGGTGTTCAACGGTGCCGTGCTCACGCTCACGAATCAACGCCGCGCCTGCCAGGATGATGGAGAGCATGGTGATCTGGTTGATGATTTGCGACAGGCTTCCGAACCAGGATTGGTCCAGCGTCGGGTTGAAACGTGCGCGCAGCTCCAACGCGACGGGAGGAGGGGGATTATCTCGATAGCGTTTGATGAACTCGTCGATTTCGCCCGATATCACCTGCTGAATGAAGCCGCTGCCGATGAAGGCTTGCGTCATGCGAGTGGCGTCGGTATTGAGCTGGATCTGGGCGTCGCGTCCGGCCAGGACATCACGCTGGAAGTTGGGCGGAATGATGAGCGCGAAGGTGTAGATGCCCGAGTCCATGCCGAGATCCACCTCGGCCTGGTCGATCATGAATGGCCGCGTGAAATGAGGCGGCGAGAAGGCCGAGGCAATGCGCTGTGATAACCGTGAGTGATCTTCGTCCGCGATCGCTATGGGCGCATTGTTGAGCGTATCGGGCATGGAGGTGGCGGACGAATACACGGAAAACGTGAACGTGAACACGATCAGAATCAACATGACGGGATCACGCCAAAGGCTCCACAACTCCTTGACGCCAAGATAGTAGATATTGGCGATTTTGCCTGGCTGCTTCTTCATATCACCGCTCCTGTTTCTTCAGTAGCGCAATGGCCAGGCCGATAATTACCGGCACGGCCAGCAACAGTGGCCAGAAGTATTGGGCGAGTTCTCCGAAGCCCAGTGCTTTGTTGAAGACACCACGGCTGATCGTGAACATGTGGCTGGCTGGATAGATTTCACCGATGATTCGGGCCGATCCTTCCATAGAAGACACCGGGTCCAGCATCCCGCCGTACTGCATGGTGGGCAGGAGTGTTCCAACCATGGCAAAGAACATCGCGGCGATCTGGCTTTTAGTGACTGCCGATGCCAGCAGCCCCATGCCGGTCGAGATCAGGCAGAATAAAAGCGAGGCAATGACGAGGGCGGTGAAACTGCCTGTGACCGGCACATCGAAGATGGTCACGGCCATTGCCGTCATCAGCAAGAAGTTGATCATTGCCAGCCCGACGTAGGGCAATTGCTTTCCAAGCAGAAATTCAGTGCGTGTGACGGGCGTGACGTAGAGATTGATGATTGAGCCCATTTCCTTCTCACGGACGACGGCCAGTGCCGTCAACATGGCCGGCAGCATCATGAGCAGCAGGGGGATGACTGCCGGCACCATGGAGGGCAGGCTCTTGACGTCAGGGTTGTAGCGAAACCGATTTTCTACAGAGACCACGCTGGCGCTTGCCCCACCTTGCATCCGGGCTTCTTCTGCCAGCCAATGCTGGTGCATGCCCTGGATGTAGCCCTGAACTGTTTCTGCCAGTTGCGGCATCGAACCGTCGAACCAGGCCCCGATGGCGACGTCTTTGCCACGCGACAAATCACGCCCAAAGCCGGGGGGAATTTCTATGGCTAGCGTCAATTCGCCATTTCTCATGCGCCGGTCCATGTCGGCGTCGTCGAGAATAGGGGGCTGCTCCGCAAAATAGCGGGATCCGCCGATATCCAGGGCATAGCGGTTACTTTGCGAGGTCTGGTCTCGGTCCAGCACGGCGTAGCGTATGTCACTGACGTCGTTGCCTATGCCAAATCCCATCACAATCATGAGGATCAGCGAACCGGCCAGAGCCAGGGTGGCGCGCACTGGATCGCGCTGCAGTTCCAGCGATTCCCGCCAGAGATAGCTGTAGAGACGCTGCAGGCTGAAGGGCTTGTGTGGCGCATCGCGGGTCTGCATCGCTTGCTCGCTGGCATCGGCGAGCGCTGGTGGTGCACCGGACGGGGTGCCACCGCCGGCCTCGATCAAGTAGCCGATGAACGCTTCCTCCAGGGTCGCCGTTCCCCGCTTTTCTACGAGCTTGGCAGGGGTATCGCTATCGAGCACCTTGCCGGCGTGCATCATGGACATGCGGTCGCAGCGTTCGGCCTCGTTCATGAAGTGCGTGGAGATGAAAATGGTGACCTTGTCGCGGCGCGAGAGTTCGGCCAGCAAGCGCCAGAAGGCATCCCGGGCAACGGGATCCACACCGGAAGTGGGTTCGTCTAGGATCAGCAGTTCCGGCTTGTGCACCATGGCCACTGCCAGCGACAGGCGCTGGCGCATGCCCAGAGGCAGCGATTCGGGGAGTTCGTCGAGTACGCGTTCCAGGTCGAAGCGCCTTGCCATTTCGATGACCCGATCCGGTATGTCGGCAGGCGATACATGGAACAGTCGCGCATGCAGAACAAGATTCTGTTCGACGGTGAGTTCCGCGTAGAGGGAAAATGCCTGTGACATGTAGCCGACACGTCTTCGGGTATCCAGGTCGTGCGGATCGACCTCATGGCCGAACAGCCAGGCTTTGCCTTCGCTGGCCGGTAGCAAGCCCGTCAGCATCTTCATGGTGGTTGACTTACCGCAGCCGTTGGAGCCCAGGAAGCCGAAGATCTCGCCGCGGCGGATGCTGAAATTGACATGATCCACGGCGATGAAATCACCGAATCGCATCGTCAAATCCTTTGCTTCGATGGCGATGTCATCGTCTTGGACGGCAAGCGGTGGAATCACGACAGGCTCATGGCCGCGTTTTTTTTCTTCGGGCAATAAGGCGATGAATGCCGTTTCCAGTGAGGTGCTGCCCGTGCTCTCCAGCAGTTCGGCTGGCGTGCCCATTGCCAGAACCTGGCCGTCGTCCATGGCAACCAGCCAATCAAATCCCTGGGCTTCGTCCATATAAGCGGTTGCGACCAGCACGCTCATCCCAGGACGGTCGATGCGGATGTGGCGAATCAACTCCCAGAACTGCGCGCGCGCCAACGGATCCACGCCAGTAGTGGGCTCATCCAGGATCAACAGGTCCGGATCGTGAATCAATGCGCAGCACAGGCCCAGTTTTTGCTTCATGCCGCCGGAAAGCTTGCCTGCGGGACGGGCAAGAAAACCATGCAGTCCCGTGGCCTGGGTCAGCATGTCGATGCGGCGGCGGCGCTCGACCGCATCATGGCCGAACAGCCGGGCAAAAAATTGCAGGTTTTCTTCGACCGAAAGTGTGGGATAAAGATTCTTGCCCAGGCCCTGGGGCATATAGGCAATTCGCGGGCATATTGCATTGCGATGGCTGCGACTCGCCATATCGCCATCGAGTACCCAGATCTGTCCCGTCTGTATGGCACGTGCGCCCGCAATCAATGACAGAAGACTGGATTTCCCGACGCCGTCAGGGCCGATCAAGCCGATCATCTTCCCGGCGGGAATCTCCAGCGTGACGCCCTTCAACGCTTCAGTCTTGCCGTAATGCAAATGCACGTCACAAATGCGGATGACTGGTGCGGCGGCTTGAGGTGAAGATCCGGCAAAGAGGATTTCAGCAGACATACAAATATCCGATTTTTTCCGGTCGTGCGGAAGATGCTGGTGGAACCCGAAGACAGCAGTTCCGCCGGAACAGCAACACAAGGTCGGCGAGGGGGTTAATGATCAGCTGATCATTAATGTATCATTTTAATGATTGATTGATCATTAAAATTCAGGCTCATCCAGGCCAGGGTTCTTGATACCATCGCATAGCGTTAACCATGCAGGAAATTCGACTATGAGCCAGCTTCCGCCGCAACATGAGGGCAGCACACGCGCCTTGAATCCGAAGGCCGCCTTCACTGCGTCCAAGAAGCGTCTGCGGCTATCACCGGAGGTACGGCGCCAGCAAATCCTGGATGCCGCTCTGGTGGAGTTCTCGACATTGGGATTTGCAGGGGCGACGACCGCGAAGATTGCCAAGCGCGCGGGCACGACGCAAAGCAACCTCTACGTGCATTTTTCGGATAAGGAAGCGATATTTGAAACCTTGCTACGGCAACTGCTGGAGCCATCGGAGACGTTCTGGACTCCCTTGCAGGAAGGCAAGAGCGCAAGCGAGGTGATAGACGCATTCATTGATGACGCATACGACCGCTTATCCTCGCAATCCATTGCAACGATCCGTTTGTTGGTCATGGAAGGCTACCGGATGCCTGGTTTGATCCGGCGCTGGTTCTGTGAAGGATTCGTTCCCATCCGTACGGAACAGGAACGGCGGATAGCGGAATACGTGGCGGCGGGCCAGATGAAGCCCAGCCCGGTAAGCGATGATTTCGGTTTCATCACTGCACCACTTGTGCGCGCCGCTGTCATGCGCATGATTTTTCCTGAAGACATCGCGCAGGCTGAAATAACGCAAATGCGGGAAACGCATCGCAAAGCCATGCACTTGCTGCTCCTGCCAGACAGCGACAAAGTGCCGATCGCGGCGCCCTGAACTGAGGGCTGTTCAGGCAACGGCCGCGTGGGTACGCCAGCTAACTGCTGCCAAGGCTAGGGGCTGGTTGTTCTGGTCTAATTCAGATGGACACCTCGATAGGGGATGATTCCACCGAGAGCCCAGCAAGATATGACCCGTATTCGTAGAACCTTTGATGCCGCCTTCAAACTCCAGGTGGTACAGATG
>NZ_CBCSIQ010000042.1:0-15805 GCF_965139615.1 Kerstersia similis | reverse complement strand
GCGGTTCCCTGCCGGTCGCCGTCGATCAGCCACACGTCACGCCCGGCCAGGGCGCGGGCAATGGCGATCTGAACCGCAAGGGTTGTCTTGCCTACGCCGCCTTTGGTGTTGCCTACGGTAATAATCACATAGCACCTCAAAAGGATATTAAATTGCAGTGCCATATTGTGCCGCCTTGGCGCGATGGCGTCAATATGTTTAGGGCATCTTTTGAATGTTCTTTTAATATCCTTAAAAGCTACTTTAGCCGCTAAATTTTGCGCCGCCGTTCCCGCTCCTGGTCGGCCAGCTCGCCGGGCCAGCTCGCCAGCTCGTCATCGGGGAGGGCCGCCAGGATTTGCGGCAGGCTCTGGGTTCGATACGGCGGCGGCGGCAGGTCGGCGGCCGCCAGGGCGTCGGCTTCGCTCAATGCGTCCTCGGCGAACGCACCACGTCGGCGGGCCTCGGTCTTTGTCACTTGCTCGCCACGCGCCAGCGCCCGGTAAAGGGTCGAACGATGCACGGCCAGCAGCTCGGCCGCTTCCTTCACCGTCCGGCCGTCACGGTCGATCAGCTCGCGGGCGTGCTCGATCTGCGCCGGGGTGAGGGTAGGGCGCGGGCCGAACTTCACGCCTCGGGCCTTGGCCGCTTCCCGGCCGTTCCTGGTGCGGTCGATGATTAGCGAACGCTCGAACTCGGCGATGCCGGCAAACACGGTCAGAACCATGCGGCCGGCCGGGCTGGTGGTGTCGGCCCACGGCTCGGCCAGGCTGCGCAGGCCAGCGCCGGCCGCCTGGATGCGCTCGGCAATGTCCAGCAGGTCGCGGGTGGATCGCGCCAGGCGGTCTAGCCTGGTCACGGTCACCACGTCGCCAGGCCGCAGGTGATCGAGCAGCCGGGCCAGCTCCGGCCGGTCGCGTCGGGTGCCAGTGACCTTCTCGGCAAAGATGCGCGAACAGCCGACGGCGGCCAGTTGCTCGCGCTGGTTGGTCAAGTCCTGGGCGTCGGTACTGACGCGGGCATAGCCCAGCAGCAGGCCGCCGGTTGCTAGGTCGAGCGTGCCGGGGGCGCTTCTGTCTCTCATGGCGTTTTGTCTCCGGTTCTAGTCGCAGGTATTCGGAATTATGCGACTAGAACATGCAACAAGAAAACACCAGGGAAAACGGGAAGACGGCGACGTGTCGCAAGATGCAGGACTTATGCGACACTTCATTGAATACTGACACTGTCAGTGCATAATACATACAGCGTCATTAAGAGGATGCGGAATGGAACAGACAAACTTCACCTGCCGCGTCGATGCAGACCTGAAACAAGCCTTCCTCCGAGCGGCCAAGGCAAACGACCGCTCGGCGTCGGTACTGATTCGGGACTTCATGCGCGACTACGTTCAAAGGTCGATCCAGGGACGGCAAGAAACCTTGCCGTTTGACTACCGGACACACGAGCGGAAAGAAGCGACATGCTGAAAAAGCGGCGAGCGTACCGGCGGCAACCGGGACGCTCGCCTAACCACAACTAGCCTTTCAAGGAGGCATAGCAATGGCTAAGAACACTTTACATGGCAAACGGACGAGATCCAGAACTGGACAACGAGGGAGAGGGACAGGAAGTCGAGGCGCAGGCTGCCGATGATGTTGCGCTGCGCCCTGGCCCCAATGCTGACAGCCCGGCCGATGTTGAGCGATACATCAGCGCCGAAGTGCGGGAGCTTTACGACGTGTATAGCTACCGGCACGCGGCCGCGATCCTGGCTAACTCCTTTCCTGACGAGTTGGCCGAGATCGAGGCGGCCTTACTCGCTTTCCGCATCACCACGCGGGACATTGGAACGCCTGGCGGGAATGAATCTGTCATGCCGAAGAAGTTTTCCCGCACCCTACGCCCGGCCGGTTGGGTCGAGTCGAGGATTCAGGGGGATCTGCTGGTGAGGATGCAGGAGTATGACGAAACATTCCTGCCTGACGGGAAGGTCAAGAAAGTGAAGCGGTCGGAAAGCACGCCGCGCATGATCGAGAACTTCATCGACGGCCACAAGATCGACTACGTGAAAGGTCGGGTGGCCTTCGATCTGGAATGGAACTCCAAGGATCAGACCTTTGACCGGGATTTGTATGCCCTGCGGGCCTTCCATGAATGCGGCCTGATAAGTGCCGGGGTCATGGTCACGCGCAGCGAGAAGCTAAACCCCGTCTTTGACGTAGTGCCCCAACTCAACAAAGCGGGCGAAGCAATCGGCAAGACCGTAAGAGCGAAATACGGTGCCAGCACGACATGGATGGGCAAGCTCCTGTATCGGCTCAACGCCGGCAGGCATGGCGGCTGCCCCGTCCTCGTGTTCGGCATCACACCGAAACTTATTGAGGACTGGAACCCACAATCATGACCAAGAAAAAGGCCGATACGGCACCAGACGCGGCGCGGGATTTGCTGGCCCGACATGGTGGCCAGCGCTTTCATACCATCCTGGCCGACCCTCCTTGGCAGTTCCAAAACCGCACAGGCAAGATGGCACCGGAACACAAGCGTCTGTCTCGCTACGGCACGATGAGCCTTGATGAAATCATGGCGCTGCCGGTTGAACAACTGACAGCCGACACGGCCCACCTCTATCTGTGGGTGCCTAATGCCTTGCTGCCCGAAGGAATCAAGGTGCTTGAAGCCTGGGGATTCACCTACAAAAGCAATCTCGTCTGGCACAAGATCCGCAAGGATGGCGGGCCGGATGGGCGCGGCGTTGGCTTCTACTTCCGCAACGTCACCGAACTGGTGCTGTTTGGTGTCCGTGGTAAGAACGCCAGAACGCTTGCGCCAGGCCGACGCCAAGTGAATTTCTTGGCGACTCAAAAGCGCGAACACTCGCGCAAGCCTGACGAGTTTTACGACATCGTGGAATCGTGCAGCCCTGGCCCTTACCTTGAACTTTTTGCACGCGGCCCACGTGATGGCTGGTCTGTGTGGGGCAACCAGGCCGATGAGTATTACCCGAACTGGCCGACCTACTCCAACCACTCTCAAGCTGATCGCATCACCCACAAAACAGGCCAGGCGACGGTTAGCTTAGCGGCACTGCCCGCTATCGACTGACCCAATCCTGAAGCAACAAAAGGGCGGCTCGATGGCCGCCCTTACTGCACCTGGTGGGTTGGCTACAGGCCGACCACGGCCAAGGCGCGATTGATCGGCACGATGTGGGTAAAGCCATGCGTGCTGCTGCTGACGATGCCCACGGCTTCGCCCCTGGCGTTGAACACCGGGCCGCCAGAGTTGCCGCCGGTGATGCGTGCATCCGTGTCCATCATGAGGGCCGGCGCGAACAAGCCCACGGCCACGCCGTACCGGCTGACAATGCCGGCGCTCATGGAGTAGTCCAGGCCAGCCGGCGAACCAATAGCCGCTATGGCCTGGCCCTGGCGGGGCAGGGCAGGGGCAATGCTTGCCGGCTGTCCTGGCTCGCCCTCGATCTCCAACAGGGCCACGTCGAAATGCTCCTGGCTGCGCACCACGCGGGCGCTGCGCCACTCGCCGCCGGCCAGCTTCACGCGCACGCTTTCGGTGTCGGCCAGGACATGCGCGGCCGTCAGGGCATGGCGGCCGTCGCCTACCAGGACGCCGGCGCCTCGCGTTTCCCAGGCGCGTTTCTGGTCATACTCGGCCCACCCATTCGCAACGGCCCGGATGCCGGACAGGGCGGCCGTGGCCGCGTTCTGTTGCACGCCAGGGATGAGCCAGGCGCGGTTTGCGCTGCCGTCGCCCATCGGACGGGGCATGACCGACACCATGACCACGGCAGGCATGGCCCGCTCGGCCACGGCCGACCAGTCGGGGACAGGGTAGGGGCGGGCGTCTATCACCAGTTCGTCGCCGGCCGCCGTGTCCGCCGTGGCAAGCTCGGCCTGATCCTGCTGCCCATCCTTCCAGCTCTCCACGTAGGCCCGCAGGGCGGCCACCTGGGCGTTTTCGTTCGCCTTGACGGTGGCAAGGGCGTAGCCGCCGCCGGTCAGGCCGACACCGGCCGCGATGTATGCCGCCAGGGCCGCGCGTCGCCAGGTCTTAACGCTGCTCATGCTGTGCGCTCCCAGCAATCAGGCCGCGCTGCATCAGGCGCTCGCCTGTGTCGTCGCCGGCTTTCAGGAACTCGCCGTGCGCCTGGTACGCCTCGGCCAGCATCCAGGCCGCGCCGGCCAGGGCCACCAGGGCAGCCGCGAAGGTCGCCCGATATTTCGTTAGCTCCCGGCTCTGGCGGCCGGTAACATTGGTGTCAGCCATGATTTCACCTCTATGTCAGGTGGGGTTGTGGTTAGGTGCCTTGGGTCGGTTGCCGCCGCCCTTGGCACCGCCTTTAGCGGCTAAAGCTGCGGGCTTGCTCCCGGTCGCGTGCCGCCTTCTCCTTGAACCGTTCGGCGATCTCCCGCGCCCTGGCTGCTTTCACCTGGTCGCCGTTCTCGTTGTCCCGGTTCAATTCCTTTGCCAGCGTCTTTGCCTGCTGGCCGTTGATCTCGTTCAGCTCGACCTTTTGGCCGGCGTCCAGCTCGAAGCTCTGGCCCTCGATGCTCTGCGCCGCCAGGGCGGCGGCCTGGCCGTGGCGCTCCAGGCGCTCCATGTCCTTCGCTTCCCGGCGGGCCTGCGCCTGCTCGATCTGCTTGGCGTAACTGGCGGCCAGCTCGTCGTTTGTAGGCTCGGTGCGTTCGTCGTTCATCGTGTCCTCCTTGCGTTGAGTGGTTGCCTATCGGCTGAGGCCGCCACGGTCACGCCCTTGGAACAGCTCGCGGTCGCGGGCTGCTGCCTTCGGGTCGCGGCTGTACCGCTCGGCCATTTCCTGCTGCATCCGTTCTGCCGCCTGGGCCTGCTGCGTGGCAGGCAGGGCGTTGAATCGCTCGATCTGCTCGCGCAGCTCGGGGGCCAGGCTCTGCCACTTGGAACCGCGATCTTTCATCGCGGGGGAACCTACCCGCCGCTCGGCCGCCAGGGCCTTGAACTTGCTCACGGCCTGCTTGGCAAGGCCCACGGCCACCGCATTGACCTGGACGGCCGCCGGCCGCTCGGCCTGGCGCTCGACCTTGGCCGGCGACGGCTGCGACAGGCCAGCAAAGGCCCGGCGCTGGCCTTCCTGCATGATGGCTGCGGCGTGGTGCCGTGGATCTTTCCCGGCCGCCTGAAACTCCTGGGCCACGGCAAGCTGCGCACGGGCCACGTCCAGGGCCAGGCCGCCGCCGGCCGCCTCGGCACGCTCGACACTGGCCCGGAATCCGGCCAGGGCGTCGGGGGCCTGCTGCTCGGCTTGCGGGCGCTGCTGCGAGGCGGCCAGCTCGCCGCGCTCCTGGGCCACCTTCTGGCGGAACCGCTCGGCGATTTCCCGCGCCTTGCGTGCTTTCTCGTCCTCTGGCGTGCTCTCGACCTGCTGCTGCGGCATGGCTGGCTTGCCGGCAATGTCGGTGGCCGGCATGAGGTCGGGACGGCCGTGGCGTTCCAAGCCTCGGCGCAGGGCATCGCGCATCCGGCCCGCCAGGTGGGCCACCTTGGCCCGGCCGCGCTCGACCCAGCGCCGCAACACGCTTTCGCTGTCGAAGCCGCGCTGTTCTGCGAAGTCGGGCAGATAGTCCAGCGTGCTTTCCTTCGGCCGCTGTCGGCCCATCACCTGGGCCAACTTGCCGGCGGCCAGTTCCTCGGCAGTCTGCACGTGCCAGGTGTTGCGCTCCACCATCCGCCCATCGGGCAGGCGCACAGTTTGAGCGCCGCCATGCGCCAGGCCGATACGGTCGCCGATCTGTGCGCCGCTGTCGGCAATGGCACGTTCCAAATCAACGCCCCAAATGGTGTGCCGTTCGCCCTTGTCGTTCTCCAGCGTGGCGAAGTAGGACAGGCCGTTTTTCGGGTCGTGCTCGTAGGGCGCTGCGCCGTGATCGACCAGGCGGCCCGCTCGGCGGTCGGTGAAGTCATCAGCGCCGGCAAACAGGGTCACGGCCTCGCGGTGGCGGGTCATGCCGACATAGGCCAGGCTGCGATCCATGCCGGGGGTCGCCAGCAGATAGGCGCGATCCACGGTCACGCCCTGGGCCTTGTGGATCGTGACGGCGTAGCCGTGATCGACGGCCGCATATTGCTCGGCGCTGAACTCGCGCATTTCGCCACTATCCAGGCGCACGGCCAGGCGGCCATTTTCGGCCCGCTCGACGGTGCCAAGGGTGCCGTTTTTCACGTCCAGCTCGCGGTCGTTACGCAAGAACACCAGGCGGTCGCCCTGGGCAAATTCGCGGCCGCCGCGCTCGGTCATAAACCGGGCAATGCCGGCCAGCTCACCGCGCTCCTTGCGGGCCTCGCGCACCGCCTCATTGAGTGCCTGCACGTCTGCATTGCTGTGGGCCAGGATGATTTGACTGCCCGTGCCTTGGTCGGCCACGTAGGCCGCCGCCAGGGCGTCGCGTGCTGCCTCCCGGCTGCCGTGGATTTGGACGTGGCCGCGCTCGGCGTAGGCCGCCAGTCCATCGACCACGGAACCCCGCGCAAGCTGCTGGCCGGCCTCGCGCATCCAGGCGTGTTTCTGCCGGCGTACCTCTGTGATTTCGGCCGCTCGGACGCGCTGCACCACGCCACGGAATGCTGCGCCGGCCTCGATGGCAGCAAGCTGTTTATCGTCGCCCAGCAGGACGACTTTTGCCCCGGCCTGCTCGGCGGCTTTCAGCACGCGGCCAAGCTGGCGGCTGCCGATCATGCCCGCCTCGTCGATCACCAGGACGTCGCGGCTGGTTAGCTTGTCCTGGCCGTTCTTCCAGGCATATTCCAGGCTCGCCAGGGTGCGGCTTTCGATGCCGCTGCCGGCCTGCAATTCGTCGGCTGCCTTGCCGGCCAGGGCCGCGCCACGCACGTTGTAGCCGGCCGCCTCCCACGCCTCACGGGCAACCTTCATGCTGAACGATTTGCCGGTACCGGCGTCACCGATCACCACGGCCAAACTGCCGGCCTGCGTGACGTGGCGCACGGCGTTTTTCTGCTCGTCCGAAAGGGTGCCGACTCCATCAATGGCGGCATTCACGATGGCCGTGGAAACGCCATGCTTGCCGCTGCCAGCCAGACGCTCGGCGCTCGCCACCATTGCCCGCTCGGTGTCGATCATTTCGCGGGTAGAGAACTTGGCCGGATGGCGGCCTATGGCCGGCTCCAATTCGATCAGGTGCGGCGAGTTTTCCAGCTTCGCTAGAAGCGCCTGGAACTGCTCGGCGTCGTCAATGTAGCGGTTCAGCTCGGCGGCAATCTCCCTGCGGCTGAAAACCGCCTGGGTGGCCGTGATTTTGTCCAGGATGATTTCGGGCCGCTCGGTAATCTGGCGGGCTTGTTCCTGCCGGTCTGCGTTGTGCAGGTCGATGCGCTCCACGCCTTCCAGGCCGCGCCGCTGCATCGCCACAGCATCGGTGCCAATGTGACGGGTCGGGGTTAGCTCGATGCCCTGGTCGGCATAGCTGCGGTGATCGACGCGGGCGCTAATGCCGGCCCGCTCCAATGCCTCGTTTGTCAGCTCAGCCCACTCGCGGCGAATGTCGGTAATGTCGCCCTGGCTGGTGCCTGGAATGCCCGCCTTCTGCCTGTCTTTGTTCGCCAGCTCGATGACGGCCTTAGCGCCTAGCGTTCCATCCGCGCCAATGGTGCGCGTGGTCGCCAGCATGTGAACGTGAAAATTCCGGTCGTCGCCTTCCCTGTCCGGGGCGTGGATGCAGACATCCACGGCCACGCCGTAGCGGTCGGCGATAGCCTGCCCCATGCGCGTTGCCAGCTCGCGCCGGTCGGCTTCGTTCAGCTCGTGCGGCAGGGCCGCCCGCCACTCGCGGGCCACTCGCGCATCCTTGCGCTTCTCGGCGGCTTCGGCGGCATTCCACAAGGCGGCGCGCTCGGGAACCGGCACGCCTGCGGGCGTGACGATCTCGGCCGACAGGACGCCACCTTTCCGGGTGAAGTCGAACACTTCCCCGGTGCGCTCATCTACCAGCTTCGACGCAGACCGATAGGCGGCAGCAGCCACGGCGCTATGCCCGGCTGCCCGTCCTATCGTGTGCGTGTTCAGGTGATAGATCGCCATATCTTCCCTTGGCGTTTTAGCCGCTAAAAAGGGGTGCCGGGGTATCCCCGGCCGCATGAGGGTTGCGCAGCAACCCGTAAGTGCGCATTTCGCTTTCGCTCATGACTATACCACCGCCGGCACTTCCCCGCCACAGGCTCCGGTGCTACCATCGAAGGGGCATAAACCGCCATTCAGCAAAGGAGAAAACAACATGGCACGAAAGACCCTTTCCGAGCGCAAGGCCGAGAAGCTGGCCGAACTGAACCGCATCAAGGCAGAACTGGCCGAACTGGAAAGCAAGGCCGCCGAACGAATCGGCAAGCTCGCCATCGCAGCCGGCCTCGGTGATCTGGACATTGACGAAGCAACTTTGCGCAAGGAGTTCGAGGCGCTTGCCTCCAAGTTTCGCGGCCCCAAAAACGCCCCGGCTCCGACCGTCCAAGCTGCTCCGGCTCCGTCAGCGAATAGCGCGAACTGAACGCGAGTTAGGACGGTTCATGATGAACGCCAGAAGGGAGGAAACGCGGCGCAAGATTCAGCTTGGCGGCCTGGTCATCAAAGCCGGTATGGATGAGTATCCGGCAGCCGTGATCCTGGGCGCTCTGTCACTGGCTGCGAAGGCCCTAAAGGGGGAAAACTCCGTAGCGACTTTTGCGCGACTTCAGGCCGCTGGTGATGCTCTGTTTTCGAGCGATGAGAGCGGCGGCAACCGCTCTTAGGCGCTCTTTTTTCAACCTGACATAGAGGTGTGAAATGCTCGACATTGAGGACGTTTTTCAAAGGGTTTGGGCCGCCGTGGTGGCGGTGTTTTTCGGCGCGTTCGTGCTGTCCCTGGCGAACACTGCGCACGCTGGCGTTTTCCCGGAATGCAGCCCGGCAATTGAGGCCGCGAAGCTCGGCGACGTGCCCGATGCTGACGCCTGGGTGAAGCGCATTTGTGACGCGCAGAATGCGACGCTAGCGCAGTGGGAAAAGACGCTGCAAGTGCTGGACGTAGGACAACAAGATTTGTCGATAGCAACCAATGCCGGCGATTGGCAGGCATACCGGGTCAAGTGGACTGAATTGCTGCCCGTCATGCAGCAACTGGAAGCGGCCGCCATGGAAAACCGGACGGCGGCGGGCGCGGCCAATCTGTTGAGCCTGTACCGCTCCGATCTTGGCCTTTTCCTGCAAAACTCCGGCCTCGGTACGGCTGGCAATCTGGACGATTTCAGCGCCCGGATTCTGGCCGGCCTGGAGGGTGCCACGCCAGCCGCAGCGGCCACGGCTGGCGTGCGGGTTGCGCAGCAGTCAGTGATGCGGGGAATTGAGCTTGCAACGGGCTTGGGCCAGGCGGCCGGTGATGCCGTCATGGCCGACTATCGCGCCCAGGTGCAGAAGCGGGCCGCTGATCGCATGGAACAGATGACCGGCTCGTCGGTGTCGGGCTATTTCGGCGGCTTCTGGCAACGCATCAAGACGGTTTCCGGGGCCTGGCTGTTTTACCTGGTCGTCGCTACCTTCGTCGGCGCGTGGCTGGCCCATAAGCGCAAGCAAAACCCGGTGACGGCAGGCATCACGATCGGCCTGGCATTCCTGGTTCCGTCCATCGCGGCGGTGCTTCTATTCGTGTTCGTGCCGTACATTCCTGGCTGGTTCATCGCGGCTGCCACCATCGCCGGCACGGTGGCAACGTACATCTACCCGCAGCATGTTTTCGGCTGGCTGATTCGTGCCGTTGGCCCTGATTCGACTACCGGCAAGCGCCTGCGCGTGATCCTGGCGACGTTCGAGCACATGCGCGGCCAGGTGCAGCCCTCCGCGCCGGTGGCGGCGGTCGGTGCAGCGGTCGCCACGGTTGAAAGCAGCACGCACGGTTCGGCCCGTTGGGGCACGGTCGAGGAAATGCGCCAGGGCGGCCACCTAGTCGCGCCAGGAAAACCGGCCGGCTTCGCCTTGGGTCGTGTGCCGGCTGCGCCTGCTGGCCTGGATGCCCGTTTCCGCTTTACCGGCCACGTGGTGACGGTCGCGCCTACCGGCTCCGGTAAGGGCATCGGCGCGGTAATTCCGAACCTCCTGGACTATCCCGGCTCTGCCCTGGTGCTCGACGTGAAGGGTGAAAACGCGGCCGTGACGGCTCGCGCTCGCCAGCAGCTCGGCCAGGCGGTCTATGTGGTCGATCCGTTCGGGGTCAATGGTGACGGCGGTGCTGCCTTCAATGTCCTGGATCGCCTGGATGTGTGGAACCCGGATTGCGTGAGCGAATCGGCGATCCTGGCCGATGCCTTGGTGATCTCTGAGAGCAAGGGCGATGGCGTGCATTTCGATGAGTCGGCCAAGAACTTCCTGCAAGGCTTGATGCTGCACGTTGCCGGCCTGGATGACGTGGAGCGCCGGAACCTGGGCGAGCTGCGCCGGCTACTGACGGCTGGCGAGGATGAATTTTTCGGAACGCTCGGGGCGATGGCGGCCGATGAAACGGCCGCCTTCGGCATCCCGGCCAGGGCGGCAAATACGCTCATGGGCATGGCCGACAAAGAGCGTGGTTCGGTGCTCTCCACGGCTCGCCGGAATACGGCATTCCTGGACGATCCGCGCATTGCGGCCGCGCTATCGCGCAGTGACTTCGACCTGTCAGCAATCAAGGCCAATCCGATGACGGTGTATCTGGTCATGCCGGCAAACCGGATCGGGCCTAATGCCCGCTTCCTGCGGCTGTTCATCAGCTCGGTGATTGCCTCGATCACGGCAAGCAATGTGCAGCCGACGCACCGGGTCGCCTTCCTGCTCGATGAGTTCGCCCAGCTCGGCTACATGAAGCAGATCGAGGACGCGGTAAGCCTCATGCGCGGCTATGGCCTGGCCTTCTGGGTGTTCATCCAGGACTTGAGCCAGCTCAAGGGTGTCTATCCGAAGTGGCAAACCTTCCTGGCGAACAGCGCCAAGTCCTTCTACGGGACGGATGACTACGACACGGCCAAGTACATCAGCGACAGCTTGGGCAAGGCCACGATTGAGTTTGAAACCCACAATCAAGGCAAGTCGAGCGGGGGGAACTACGGCGGCAGCGACAGCGGCAGCGGCAGCTTTGGCCGCAATAGCGGCAAGTCGAGCGGCACGAGCCAGCAATTCACCAGTCGCGAACTGCTGACGCCTGACGAAGTGATGCGCCTCGGGCCTGAGCATCCGATTGTCCTGGTGCGTGGCGAACGGCCGTACCTGCTGGATCGGTTGAACTACCTCACCGATGCAGAGTATGCGGGCCTGTTCGACCCGAACCCTTACCACAGCTAAGGGGGTGACGCATGGCGGGCATCATCGCGGCCGTTGTCGGTGTCATCGTCCTGGCGTGGTTCCTGCGCCGGCTGTTCCCGGCGTTGTTCGCTGCGGTGTTTGTCCTGGCTGCGCCGGTGTGGCTGGTCGGCGGCTTCCTGGTCGATCTGCTGCGCCGACCGCTGGCCTTCCTGCGGCCGCTCGGTCTCGGCCTGGCCCGCCTGCTCGGCCTCGTCGTGGTGCTGCCGCTGCTGCCGTTCATCTTCGCCTGGTCGTTCCTGGCTGAACTTTTCCGGCCGTCGCGGCAACCTCCGGCCCCGGTGCAAGCGGCCGCCAGACGCACGGCTGACGTGATCGACCTGGCGGCCTGGCGCAAAAAGAACTCAAAAACTCACACACGTAAATGATGTTATGAGTTTTTAAGTCTGCCCCTCAAGTGTCAATAAAGGCCGACGAGCGCCCAGCGTTCCCGGCCTTTTCTTCGTCTGCGGGCTGCCTTTTTGACACTTGGCGGGCCGGGTTTATTGACTCTTGGGGGGCGCTTCGCGGCGGTGTTGCGCCCGCCATTCCCACGGCGGCACCGGGGCGGCATCGCTCCACAGGCCGCGCCTGGCCGCTCGCGCTTCATCCTGGATCGCATACAGCGTGCGGTCGGTCGCGTAGCGGTCGAACACCCAGGCCATGCCGCGCCTGACCTGTTCGGCGCTGGTGTCGATCCCGCCGCAGCTCACGCGGCCGATGGCGCGGCCGTAGCGGTCGTGTCCCCTGTCCTCGATGACGGCCTCGCGGCCGAAGCAAAGGCCGGAAAGGGACTGCTTCGAGCGTTGGCCGAAGGGCTGCCCTTTTTCCGGGGCGTCGATCTCGGCCAGTCGTATGCGGTGCTCCTGACGCCCGGCGTCAAGAACGGCCAGGGTGTCGCCATCCATGACCGCCACCACCCGGCCGCGCAGCTCTCCGCCCTGGGCAGCGGCCGCCAGCGCGAACAGGCACCCGGCCAGCATGGCGCGGATCACTTGCGCCCCCTGCCCTGCCCCTCGGACGGAGCCAGGCGGGCGATGAGGGCGGCCATCTGCTCGCTGGAAGCTTCCAGACGGCCGCGCAGCGTGGCGGCTTCTTCCCGTGCCTCAGCGAGCGCCTGCCGGGCCTGGGCGGATTCATGGTGCGCCCTGTCCAGCTCGGTGCGCAGCTCGGCGGCTCTGGCCTCGGCGGTGTGCGCCTGCTCCTGGGCGGCGGCCAACTGGTTGCGCAGATCGTCGGCCTCGATGCGTGCGGCCTGCTCGGCCGCCTCGATGGACGCCAGGCGGGATTGCAGTTCCTCGACCTGGGCGGCCAGGCGGTCGGCAAGCTCGGTGGCCTCGGCCCGGTCGGCTTCCAGGTCGGCGCGGGCCTTGTCTAGCGCCTCGCGCTCGGCTGCCAGGCGGGCGTTTGCCAGCTCCAGGGCGATGCTCCAGACCTCGGCCCCGACCTCTGCCAGCCGGTCGGCCACGGCTTGCGGTGCCGGCTCGCGTAGCGGCGTGGCCTGGGCGGCCTGGCGGGCCTTCCACTCATTCAGCACTGGGCTGATAGTCGTATAGCTGCCGCCGGTTATCTGGCGGATGGCCTCAAGCGTGGGCTTCTGGCCGGCGGCGGCCAACTGGTCGGCTGCTTCAAAAATCTGTTCCTTCGTGACGGCCATGATGCGTTCCTGTAAAAATGTAGCGTTGTAGTATGTTGTATAATACTACAACATACTACAATTTACAATCCTACAGCGAAACGCTACGCGCCGGCCCCAGCGGGGTCGGCGGCCCGGCGCACCTGATCGGCGAATTTGACCGCGTAGGACGCCCGTAGAGGGGTTTTCAGGGGTTGGTGCACCTACCCCATTACCTAGCCCCGTTTCGCGCATCCTGCGCGATCCTGTGCGGTCTGTTGTGCCTCCTTGTTGGCGGTTGCCGCCCACCCTTCCCTTGGCGTTCAACCTTGCGGCCTTCCAGGCTGCACGGTCGGTCGGTGTTGGGCACGGCCTTTGGGTCTGCTGTTCTTACTGCTAAACCTTTGCGGCGGTGGAACTAGCAGGGTGCCCAAAATGGGCACAGGCGGTAGAGCTGGCACCGGCGCGGCGTGCCGCGCCTGGTAGATGCCTGGCCGTAGGCCAGCCATTTTTGAGCGGCCATCGGCCGCGATAGGCCGACGCGAAGCGGCGGGGCGAAGGGAGCGAAGCGACCGGAGGGTAGGCGCGCCCGTAGGGCGTTGCGGCGGTTCGGTTTGCGCTACCGGTTGGTTTTTCCACAGATTTGGCCTGCCAACTACAGGTAAGTATTTATAGGAAAAACTTAAAGGCAATACCGTACCGGTTTAGGGGGGGGGCGATCTAACGNGGATAAGTTCGGTTATCCACGGGGTTTATCCCCAGTTCGGCCCGTTCTGGGGTGGTTACGTGGGCAGGTAACACCAGAAACGGAGCGGCCGCCTCGATCTCGGGCGGCCGACGTGATGCAAGGGGGGGGGGCGATGTATCGGAGTTTAGCTAAACCGATGGGCCGCCCTTGTAGGGGATTGGTGGCGGTGAGCTGACCAGCAGCAGGCCACCGGTGACGGGTTTCACCTTCGCTTGTGGATAGACGGCCAGCACCTTCTTGAGCGCCGGCAAAAATTCCTTCTTGAAATCCTTGTCCGGGTCTTTGCCCCGGTACTCCTGCGCGAACTGCTCGCGCAGCGCCTTCCAGTGCAGCGTGACGCCTCGGCCTCCAATGCGGTGCAGCCGGTGGGCCAGCCAGGTGTAAACGTCCAGCGCAAGCGCAGAACCTTTCAGGGCCATCAGGGCGCGATTGTCCAGCGGGACGGCGCTATCCATCAGCGAGTTGAAATAGCCCTCTGATAGAACCATCGTACCGGGCCAAAGTGATTTCTGTTGCGCGTCACCGTTCGCCAGCCAGGCATCGAACTGTTCGACGGGCTGGCCGTTGTAGGTGCGCCCCTTGAATCCAAGTTGCAGGCGGCAAGCGGCCAGAGCGTGCATTTGACGGCGCAAGGTGGTGTAACGCGCCCCCTGGTCATCCATGCCCATGAGCCGCAAGAACTCGGCCGCGCTGTCGCCGATGGGAATTTCCCGCGTGTTGTCTCGCTTGGCGTAGCTGGACACCCAGGCAAGCGCCAGGCGCGGCATAACGCCATAGGGGATAGGTTGCAGAACCGGCCCCCTGCCCTCGTCCAGATAACCGGCCTGGACATTCACCCAGGCCGCGCCAGACTGGCGCATGAACTCGCGGCCCTCGACCTTGGCACGTGGCAAACCGACTTGGCACAGCACAGCATGAGTGAAAGCCATGTCCTCGCCGCTCGGCGGGTTGGTGGCGATCTCTGCGCCGGCCTCGATCAGCTTTTGGTCTTGCTCGGTCAGGATGATGCTGGCCGGGGTGATCTTGGCCCCAGCGCGGGGCTTCCTGGTCTTGGCATCTGCCTTGGCCTGCGCCTTCACGATCAGGCCGCCCAAAATGTCGCCGAGCTGTTGCGCCCCCTGTCCATCCCGCTTCTTGTTCATGGTTTCGCCCTTTAGCCGCTAAAAATTGCCTTTGGATATTAAAAAAACCTTCTTAGAAGATTGTTTAGCTCTGGAAAATGTTGCCTTCCAGTGCGTTGAAAATCGCCATGTTGATGATCGCGGCGCGGGCCTGGCCGGTGCGGTTGGCGACTTCATCGACCTTGCGCAGCAGGTCGGGCGAAATGGTCAAAGTGATCTGCCGCTTGTTGCCCTTGGCGATGCCCTTTTCATAGACTGCGGCCTTGGCGTTCTCGGTCTTGGCGTCGGGTGCGCCCTGGATGAAAGCATCGGCGGCTGGGGTGGTCTTGGGTTTGCGCTGGATTACCATTTCAAAAACTCCTGTTACGCGATTTTTTGGATATTAAAAAGCGATGCAATGAGGCTATCAATCTCGGCTATCGCTTTCGGGTCGCGTGGGGCCAGCTCGGACACGGCCAGGCCCGCGCCGCCGGCGTTGCTGAACGCTTTACGGCGGCGGATGGGGGTTGGCAGATACTCGAACTGCGGCACCTCGGCCACGGCGGCGGCCGCGTCGGCGTTGTCGGCCGAATGCTCGCCGGGGTCGGCCTGGTTCATCACGGCATAGCAGCGCAGGCCGTCGCGCACACTGCGGGCCTCATCGACCAGCGCGGCCATATCGTCCAGCGCCCACACGTCATAGGAACGCGGCGCGAATGGCACCAGCAGAACATCGGACAAGACCAGCGCGGCCCGTAGCGCGGTCGAGTCGCGGCCGCCAGCGTCAATGATGATGTCCTGCCACTTGTCCCGCTGTTGCTGCACCTGGCCGCGCAAGGCCGGGCCGTCCGCATACTGGGCGCACGCGATGCCGGGCTGGCGGCCAGCTTCGGCCCGTGCCGCGATGGCGGCGGCGGCGGTTCCCTGCCGGTCGCCGTCGATCAGCCACACGTCACGCCCGGCCAGGGCGCGGGCAATGGCGATCTGAACCGCAAGGGTTGTCTTGCCTACGCCGCCTTTGGTGTTGCCTACGGTAA
>NZ_CBCSIQ010000041.1:0-16902 GCF_965139615.1 Kerstersia similis | reverse complement strand
TCGCTGATTTGCATCAGCAGAGAAACGAGATTATGAAGCAGTTTTTCAGGTTTGTCAACTCAGTTTCGTTTGCCACTTAGCGGCTATCTGCTGAATCACTACTTGAAAAACGCCGCCTGGGCAAACTCACCAGACCTCGTTTCCGGTTACCTACCAGAACCACCCCTTCGGGTTAACCCTGAGTTACTAAGCAACCGAGCTAGAAACTTTAACATGAAGTTTTGAAGCTTGTCAACATCTGCTGAACATCTTCTTCACTCCCGCCGAATCCGCTTCCCGCACCGCCTGCCGTCCCTTGGGGATCAAACCGCAGCGCCTGAAAACAAACTCCATTTCCGGCCCCGTTGAACTTCGCTTCGCTTTCCGAAGAATTTGTTGCGTCGCTCAACAGAAAACGAAATATAGCACGCTTTTCATCGCCGTGTAAAACTTTTTGCAGAAAATTTTTCCCCTCCCCGAAAAAAAGGGGAAATCAGGCGCGTCAAAGGCGCATTCAAGCGAGGCGCCAGCCCGCCAAGGCTGGCTTCCCCTGGCTTCTCGCCAGGTACGACTCCATTATGCTCACGCTGCATCGACGTCACCATCAGAGAAAACCCATGGCTGTTCCGCTGGGGTTTTCCTGCCCCGGAGGAAAATGACGCCGCTCCCTGGATTGCCTGCGCGCCCGTCGGCGCCCCGACGTTACCCGCGCTCCACGGCCCACGGCGAGACGCCATACCGCCATCAGGCATAGAATGGCTGCATTCCGCGTTATCAAGCGCCCAGGAACAAAGGCCCAGCCATGGTTTCCCCCGGCACGCGACATCGCCGCATAGATATAGACAGGGTAAACCGCCGGCCGGCGGCCGATGCAAGATGTGCTTTCTGCTACCGCCAGCCTGTGCCACGCCCTTATCCCTACTATATATATAGCGATGCTCGTTCAGCGCGCCGTCCCTCTCCAGGCTGACCTCGCCCCAGGCCACATCAGAGCTTGCCCATGACCGAAGACATTCTTATCAACGTTACGCCTTTTGAAACCCGCGTCGCCATCGTCGAACAAGGCGCCGTGCAGGAACTGCATGTCGAACGCAGTATTCAACGCGGCCATGTCGGCAATATCTATCTCGGGCGGGTGAACCGCGTCCTGCCAGGCATGCAGAGCGCCTTTGTGGATATCGGCCTGGAACGGGCCGCCTTTCTTCATATTGCCGATCTGCGCGAAAATCGCCAGGAACGCACCCAGGGCCTGCCCATCACACCCATTGAAAAAATTCTCTTTGAAGGCCAGACCCTCATGGTGCAGGTCATCAAGGATCCTCTGGGCACCAAGGGCGCTCGGCTGTCGTCGCAGATCAGCCTCGCGGGCCGCATGCTGGTTCATTTACCACACGACCCACACATCGGCATTTCCCAGAAAATCGAGTCTCAGGAAGAACGCAAACGCCTGAAGCAGCAGTTGACCAACCTGCTACCTGAAGATTCACACGGTGGTTTCATCCTCCGCACCCAGGCCGAAGGTGCCACCGACGAAGAGCTCGGCGCAGATGTCGGCTATTTGCTCAAGCTGTGGCAAGGCATCCAGCAAGCGGCACGCAAACAAGGCGTGCCATCGTTGCTGCACCAGGACCTGACCCTGGCAGAACGGGTATTGCGCGATATCGTCACCCCCAATACCGGCAAGATACTGGTGGACTCTCGCAGCACCAAGGCCGCCATGACGGAATGGGCCCAGATCTATACCCCCGCGCTGACGGAACGCATCCAGCATTACAGTGGCGAGCGCCCTCTGTTCGATACGGCCAACGTGGATGACGAAATCGCCCGCGCGCTCTCGCGCCGGGTGGATCTGAAATCAGGCGGCTACCTGATCATCGACCAGACCGAGGCGCTGACGACAGTAGATGTCAATACCGGCAGTTTCATCGGCGGCCGCAACTTCGACGATACGGTTTTCAAAACCAATCTGGAGGCTGCCCGTGCCATTGCCCGGCAACTGCGGCTGCGCAATCTGGGTGGCATCATCATTATCGACTTCATCGACATGGATGACCCCACCCATCGCGACATGGTCTTGCAGGAACTGCAGAAATCCCTGCTACGCGACCGCACCCGCATGACCATCAACGGCTATACCCAGCTGGGCCTGGTGGAAATGACACGCAAGCGTACACGCGACTCCCTGGCGCATCAGCTGTGCGAACCCTGCCCCGTGTGCGAAGCACGCGGCTCCGTGCGCACGGCCAGAACCATTTGCTATGAAATCCTGCGTGAAATCCTGCGTGAAGCTCGCCAGTTCAATCCCAAGGAATTCCGCATCGTCGCCTCACAAGCCGTGATTGACTTGCTGCTGGAAGAAGAAAGCCAGCACATGGCCATGCTGGGTGATTTCGTGACCAAACCGATTTCCATGGAAGTGGAACCCATCTACCCCCAGGAAAAGTACGACATCATCCTGCTTTGATCGAACCTGCCGGCGCGGCCCGCATGACCGCGCTGCGCCGGCAACAGATACGCCCAGCAACACTCTCTTCCTATAATCGGCAGCACCAAATTTTCTGGAAACATCCAATGAAAACCCTGCTGCTGGCTGCATCGAGCCTAGCCTGCCTGCTGACTGCCACCCCTGTACTGGCCAAGGATACGGCCTGCATGATCGAAGGTTCGTTCAATTTGATGGGGCAAACGATCAAATCCAGGGATTGCATGCAAGCAGACCCCGCGGAAAATGAAGCGAGCTTCAAATCATCCTGCGAGCAACTGGCCAGCACTTCGGCGGCCATGGGCGGCAGCGCAGGGAAGGTGAGCTATATGGAACAGTGCGTCACGCCTGCACAAGGCATTTGCCACGGACTGGCCGGCTCGAAGCGCGATGCCTACTACTACGAGCGCAGCGCAGAAGATCTGGCCGGCCTGCCGGCAAGCTGCGCCCAGCTGGGCGGCCGCTGGTCCAGCGGCCGCTAATCCCAGGGCCTCGCGCCCTGCCCTGACGCGGCAGTCTCAGCTGCCGCGGAACTGCATTTGATACAGCGCGTGATATAGCCCGTTGGGGTTGCGCATCAGTTCGTCATGGCTGCCACGCTCCACGATACGGCCTTCATCCAGCACCAGAATGGTATCGGCGTTCTGCACGGTGGACAGGCGGTGCGCAATCACCAGGGTCGTACGATTGTGCATCAGACGCTCCAGCGAGGCCTGCACCTGACGTTCCGCCTCGTTATCCAGCGCCGATGTAGCTTCATCAAGGATCAGGATGGGCGCATCCTTGATCAGGGCGCGGGCAATCGCCAGGCGCTGGCGCTGACCACCAGACAGACGTACGGCATTGACCCCCACCTGGGTATGGATCCCATTGGGCAGACGTTCGACAAAGTCCAGCAGGCTGGCTGAACGCAGCGCTTCACGCACGGTTTCATCGCTGCTGGATGCCGCCACTGCGCCATACGCCACGTTTTCGGCAATGCTGCCATCAAACAGCACGACATCCTGGCTCACCAGGGAAATCTGGCGTCGCAGGCTGGCCAGCGTCAGGTCGTGAATTTCCTGGCCATCGAGCAGCACCTCGCCGCTGGATGGTTCGATAAAGCGCGGCAGCATGTTCACCAATGTGGTTTTGCCACTGCCTGAACGGCCCACCAGGGCGATGGTTTTACCAGGCTCCGCCACAAAGGAAATGTCTTGCAAGGTGGGGCGATCCGTATCGGAGAAACGATGCGAAACGTTTCGAAACTCCACCCGGCCATGAGCATGCTCCAGCACTTTCTTGCCTTTGTCCTGCTCCACCGGCTCGTCGATCATCTGGAACACGCTTTCCGCTGACGCCAGCATTTTCTGCATGCCACCCGATACGCGGGTCAAGCGCCGCACCGGGTCAAAAATCTGCGCCAAGGCCGTGATGAACGCGGCAAAACTGCCAACCGTCAAGGTTCCCTGATTCGCTTGATGCAGTGCGACGGCAATCGCCCCCGCCACGGCAATCGCCACGCACATCTGCGTCACCGGTGTCATGGCGCTGTCGGCCGTGGCAGAACGCATGGCGAAACGACGCAGACGCCCATTGACATAACCGAAGCCCTCGCGCGCCCGGTCGTAGCCATCAAACAACTTGACCACACGCTGACCGGCAATGGTTTCACTGACCACGTGCGTCAGCTCGGCATTCATGTTCACGGTGTCGCGATTGATATGACGCAGCCGCCGGATGAACACCCGGGATACCTGCACCGCGACCGGCATCATGACCAACACAATCAGCGACAGCTGCCAGGACATGTAGAACAGCACGGCAATCATCGACAGCACGATCAGCGATTCACGGATCAGCACCGTCATAACGCTGGTGGCGTAGCCTGTCACGTTCCCTGCGTCTATCGTAAAGCGATTGAGCAACCTGCCATTTTCGCCCGCACGGAACGCCTCGTCCGGCAAGCCAAGCAAGCGCTCGAACATATCGCGCCGCAAGCCCAGCAGGACATTGTTCGCCACCCAGGCCAACAAATAGTCGCTGAAGAAGCTGAGCACGCCGCGCACCGCGATCATCGCGATGACCAACGAGGGGAAAATCCAGATATAGTCAGGGTTGCCGCCACTGAAACCGTCGTCGAGCAGCGGTTTCATGATGAGCGCCAGCGCCGGCTGAGTCAGTGCCGCACCTGTCATCAGGGCGATTGCCAGCGCCAGCCCTTTCCAGTATTGGCCGACTCTTGCGTATATCCGCCGCCAGAGCATGCGCTCTTCAGACACGGTTTTACCGGCGCGCGCGGGTTTTTCTTTCGATTTCAATGCAGACTCGCTTCCAAGGCTGAATACAATGTTGGAAGATTGTACCGTCACCACCTGTTTTTCCTGATGCGCACTTTTCCCAAACCGACCAGAATCTATCTCCGCCTGCCGAATTGGGTGGGAGATACCTGCATGGCGCTGCCTTCGCTGGAGCTCTTGAACCAGACCGGCATTCCTGTCGTGGCATGCGGACGCGCCTGGGGCGCCAACCTGCTGGCGCACATGCCGCTTGAGGATTATCTGCCTTTCGGGCGGAAGATCCTGCATAACCGCCAGATCGTGCAGGCGCACATGAAAGCCCACCCGCAACCCGGCGGCCGCAGCGTGGGGTTGTTGCTGCCGGATTCCCTCTCCAGCGCCCTGAGCTTCCGGCTGGCAGGCCTGCCTTGCGCCGGCTATCGCGATGATGGCCGCAGTTTCCTCTTGCGCTGGCCGATACAAAAGCCGCCACAAGCCTTGCATGCGGTCGAGTCGTGGTACGAAGTGACGCGCCAGGCCCTGCAATTGTGGAATTTGCCGCATGGCTCCGTCACGCCGCCGCCCAAATCGCCGCTGCGCCTGGGCCAGGAAGACCATCAGCAGGCGCGGGAATGCCTGGCCAACGCGGGCCTGCAGGAAAAACCCTTCATCATGATTGCACCCACGGCAACCGGGCTGCATCGCGGCAAGGTCAAAGTCTGGCCTCACTATGAGGCCCTGACCCAGGCCCTGCAAGCGAATGGCTGGCTCGTCGCCATGGCGCCGCCCGCCGATGAAACCGAGATCGCCAAGCAGAATGCCCCCAGCGCCATCCTGCTGCCGCCGATGCCGCTGCGCGCCTTCGCCGCGCTGACCACACGCGCTGCGCTGGTCGTCTGCAATGATTCCGGTGTATCGCATATTGCGGCAGCGGCTTCCGCTCGCCAATTGACGCTATTCGGCGTTTCAGACCCTGAAGACAGCCGCCCCTGGTCGCCTTTCGCCAACTACATGGGCGACGAGCACCATTGGCCCAGCCTGGAACAGGTGCTCAACCGTATTTCCAGCCTGCTGGCCGCGCCGACCTGACTGCACCATGATGAGCTCCCCTGTCGAACTCCTGTCCTCCCTGGTCGTTCCGCTGCACCTGAGCCTGTTCCTGCTGGCCTGCGCCGTGATCGTCGGTTTCCTGCGCTGGCGACGACTGCGCAACCTGCTGGTCGGGCTGGCGCTGTTCTGGTCGCTGGCCTGGTCCCTGCCCATTACCTCCATCTGGGCCGGCGGCATGCTGGAGAACACCTACCCTTACCAGACGGCTGCCGAACTGCCCGCAGCGGATGTCATTGTGGTGCTGGGCGGCCAGACCGCCAATGGCCGTCCCAACTGGTTCCTGCCGGAAGTCTCGTCACACAAACCCACCCGCACGGCGCGGGCAGCAGAGATATACCGGGCCGGCCGCGCGCCGTATGTCCTGCCTTCCGGCGGCGCTGCCGAAGGTACCGTCAGCGAAGCCGAGGGCATGGCACAGATGCTGCGCCAGCAAGGCGTACCGCGCGAAGCCCTGCTCTTGGAAACCGCCAGCCGCAATACCTACGAAAATGCCCACCTGACCACGCGCGTACTGCAGCAACACCAGCTGAAAACCGTGCTGCTCGTTACTTCGGCACTGCATATGCCGCGCTCGGTTGCTACCTTTGACAAACAGGGCGTCACCGTCATTCCCGCGCCAGCGGCGCCACAAATCACCCGGCCCGCAGGCAGCGGTGCCCTGTGGCTCTGGATGCCGAATCTGCGCGCTTTCGAAGCCAGCCGCTCCATCATCAAGGAATATATCGGCCTGGCGGTTTATCAGCTGCGTGGCTGGGCCGCCACCTGAAAAATCCCCTAAGCAACTCTCGACAATCATGTTAGAATCGCGAGTTGCTTTTACCTACCAGCCTGGGAACGTGGCTGGTTTCCCGCAACCGGCCTTGCCGGTTTCTGTCTTCATGCCCTTTCCGTTATGGCCGCGCTGTACGTGCCATGCCGGGCTCAGCTGGCGGCAATGCGTGAGAAACCTGCTGGCGGCCCGACATACACACAGGATATTTCCATGAAAGAAGGCATTCACCCCGACTACCGCGAAGTGGTTTTCCAGGATCTGATCACTGGTACCAAGTTCGTGACCCGTTCGACCGTGCAAACGCGTGAAACCGTCGAACTGGACGGCAAGACCTACCCCCTGTTCAAGTGCGACGTGACCTCCGAATCGCACCCCTTCTACACCGGCGCGCAAACCCGCGTTGTCGAAACCGGCCGCGTCGAGAAGTTCCGCGCCCGTTTCGCCCGCACCGCCGGCGCCAAGAAGGCTGCCAACGCGTCGTAATCCGGCACGTTCCTTCCGCGCCCCAGGCGCAGATGAAAAAGGCAGCCGTGACGGCTGCCTTTTTTTCAGCTATACACTTCGTATTCATTGCCGTGCTTCCCACCTGGGAGGCGTTTTCTTTTCCGATCCTGCCTTCCCGTGCACGCCCAACATACCGCGACACCTTCACGACTGACTGCTACCGCCACGCGGAAACTCCCGCGCCTGGCGTTGCTGTGCCTCGCCGCCGTCTATATCCTGGCTGGCCTGTTTTTCCGCGACCCATGGAAAAGCGATGACATCATCGGCGTCGCCACCATGTTGACGGCGCTGCGTGAAGGCCCGCTGGGCTGGCTATTGCCGCAAATCGGCAATTACGCCTACGCCCAGGGCGGCCCGCTGCCCACCTGGGCGGGCGCCGCCACCATCTGGCTGGCCGGGCCGCTGATGGGCGACTTCGCCGCCGCCAGGCTGCCCAACCTGATCTGGTTTGCCATCATGGCCAGCGCAACCTGGTATGGCACCTACCTGCTGGGCCGCCGTCCAGAAGCCCAGCCGTTGGCCTTGCCTTTCGGCGGCGAGCCGCCAGCACGCGACTACGGCCGCATGCTGGCCGATACCGCGCTGCTGCTGGTCCTGGCAACGGTCGGCATTCTGCTGCGCGTGCACGAAAGCACTTCCATGGCGCCCATGCTGGCCTGCCTGGCGCTGGCCTATTACGGCATGGCCCGCATGCTGGATAAACCGCTCAGCGGCGCCATCACACTAGGCCTGGCGCTGGCCGGCGCCTTGCTCACGCGCGGCATGCCCGGCGCTCTGCCCATCCTGCTGGCCATTCTTATCCTGTTGCTGCCTGCCCCGCGCCATATCAGTTTGCCGCGCGCATGGCTGCTGGCCGCCCTGGTGCTGGGCGCACTGCTGTTCATGGCCTGGTATGTGCCGGCCAATGCGGCCCGGCCCTATTGGATACAGCAATGGCTGGGCTGGAATCTGGGACAGTTCGGCATTCCCCAGCCTACGATCATCCTGCGCACCTTGCGTGATCTCTCCTGGTTCCTGTGGCCCACCTGGCCGCTGGCGCTACTGGCGTTATGGCGCTGGCGGCAATGGACGGCCGCGCCGCATATCCGCCTGCCGGCATCGCTGGCCGGCGGCGCCATTGTCTGTCTGCTGCTCATGGGCGAGCCCTTCGAGCCTGAATTCGCCATGCTGGTCCTGCCGTTTGCCGTGCTGGCCGCTTTTGCACTGCCCACCCTGCGCCGTGGCGTGGTCAATACGCTGGACTGGTTTGCCATCATGTGCTTCTCGCTCACGGTGGCTTCGGTCTGGCTGGGCTGGGTTGCCTTGCATTTCGGCTGGCCAACCAAAATCGCCGGCAATATCGCCCGCCAGACCACGGGTTTCGAACCTCACATCAACGTCCTGGCCACCTTGCTCGCGTTGCTGGCGACCGGCTTGTGGGCCGCCCTGGTCAACTGGCGCCTGCGCACCCACCCGACGGCCTTGTGGCGCGGCACCATTCTGTCTGCCTGCGGCCTCACGGCAACCTGGGTCTTGCTGGCCCTGCTCTGGCTGCCGGCGATTGACTATGCGCGCAGCTACCGCACCACGTCCGACGAGCTGGCACAAGCGATCAGCACCAACCTCCGTCCGGGGGAATGCGTACGCAGCACCGGGCTGGGCCTGGCCCAGCGTGCCGCATTCCAGGTGTTTTCCAAGTTGAATTTCGAATTCTCCAACCACTGCAACCTCATCTTGCTGCAGACCACCAATCGCCGGCTGGAAAGCGCCGGTTTGCCCGCCATCGCACGTGAAGGGCAAATCCTCTGGCGCGGTGGGCGTACCGCCGACCGGCATGAGGTGTTCTTCCTGATCCGACGTCCCGCACAATGAATTCCCTGGCGCCCTCGGGCCTGCGGCAAAACCTGGTCCATATTGCTCGCAATGCCTGGCCTGTCCTGATTAGCCAATGGGCCGGCGTCGCCTTTGGCGTACTCGACACGGCCATGACCGGCCATGCTTCGCCGACGGATCTGGCTGCCATGGGTTTGTCCGTGTCGATCTATGTCACGGTGTTCGTCGGGCTGATGGGCGTCCTGCATGCCTTGATTCCCATCCTTTCCCAGCAGTTCGGCGCCAAGCAATACCATGAGCTGGGCCGCACCTGGGGCCAGGGTGTTTGGCTGGCGCTGGGGCTATCCGTCATCGGCGCCATCCTGATGCTGTTTCCCGATATGTGGCTGAGCCTGTCAGGCGATGTCGCACCCGAAGTCCGGGCCAGCATTGCCGCCTATTTGCGCGCCCTGGCGCTGGCGTTGCCGTTTGCGCTGGTGTTCCGCACCATTTATGCGCTGGGCAATGCCGTGTCGCGCCCGAAAATCGTCATGAGCATCAACCTGGCGGGCATCGGCTTCAAGGCGTTTTTCAACTGGCTGCTGATTTACGGCAACCTGGGCTTGCCCGCCCTGGGCGCGCAAGGCGCCGGCTTATCCACGGCCTTGGTCTATATGATCTCCCTGGCAGCCGGCATCCTGGTGCTGCGCCACGATACCTTCTTCCGCCAATTCGCCCTGAGAATCGGCCGGGTGCGCTGGAGCGACCAGAAAACCTTGCTGCGTCTCGGGCTGCCAATGGGCGGTTCCTACCTGATCGAAGTCTCGGCCTTCACGTTCATGGCCCTGCTGGTGGCGCGCGAAGGGACTTACGTGATTGGTGCGCAACAGATCATTTCCAACCTGGCCGCCCTCTGTTTCATGATGCCCATGGCCATCGGTGTATCCACCGCCGCCCTGTCTGCCAGGGCGCTGGGCGCGCGCGACCCCATGCTGTCACGCCGCATCAGCCAGGCGGGCATCGTCCTGGCCCTGGGTGGCGCCGTGATCACGGTCTGTATTCTGGTACTGGGCCGGCCCTTGATCGTGCGCGCCTATACAGACGAACCCCATGTCGCTGCCGTCGTCCTGACCTTGATGCCGCTGCTGGCCTTGTTCCATATCGTCGATTCCATGCAGTGCATCAACTCCTATTTGCTGCGCGCCCATAAGGTCGCCTTCGTCCCCATGCTGCTGCAAGGGCTGGCGCTGGGCCTGGTCGGCCTGGCCGGCGGCTGGTATCTGGGCCTGGGCCCTGGGCGCGGTATGCTGGACGGCGTACGCGAAGCCTTGATTCCCGGCTCGCCGCAAGGCGCGGGCACCATGTGGTTGATGGCGTCCGTCGGGCTGGCGCTTTCCGCCGCGCTGCTGCACAGCTGGTATCGCCGGGTGTCGCGCCTGTCCTTGCGGGACGATCGCTGAGGCCCGTTATCCGCACGGTCATCAAACCGCGGCGGCCAGCGGCAAAATGAAAATGCCGGCCCAGGCAATTCCTGGACCGGCATTTTTTCATTCCTGCACGCACCCCGCCTCATCCCCCCGGGACATGGCGACCTCAGACCTTGAGGAAATGTTCGCGGTAGTATTTCAACTCATCAATGGACTCATAAATATCTGCCAGGGCCTCATGGCGGGATTTCTTTTCAAATCCCTTATAGACCTCAGGCTTCCATCGACGGGCCAGTTCCTTGAGCGTACTGACATCCAGGTTCCGGTAGTGGAAGAACTGCTCCAGCTTCGGCATGTAGCGGAACATGAAGCGGCGATCCTGGCTGATGGTATTGCCACACAGCGGGGATTTTCCAGCCGGCACATGCTGCGCCAGAAACGCCAGCAGAATATCCTCCGCCTGGGCTTCCGTGGTCGTGGAGGCGCGCACCCGTTCCGTCAGGCCGCTACGCCCGTGCGTTGCGGTATTCCATTTGTCCATCGCGTTCAGCAAGGCGTCATCCTGGTGGATGGCAAGTACCGGGCCTTCTGCCACAATGGTGAGATCCGGTTCCGTCACAACGACAGCAACTTCGATAATGCGTTCTTTTTCCGGGTCCAGGCCGGTCATTTCCATGTCCAGCCAAACCAGGCGATTTTCGTTCCGAGCCATATAATCTGCCTTTAAAACGCGACATTTTCTCATACCCCCAGCATCCATGCTCCTGCCCGACGCCTTTCCCGCTCCCCTGACCTGGCTGTTCCTGGCCGCCCTGGTGCTGAACCTGTTGGTCAAACGGCTGCTGGGGGCTCGCCACGCCCGCCATGTCCAGGCGCATCGCGACCGTGTTCCCGATGCCTTTGCGGGCCATATCGGCCTGTTCAGCCACCAGCGCGCCGCCGACTACACCGTGGCACGACTGCGCCTCAACTGGCTCAATACCTGCGCTGATGCCCTCCTCCTGCTGGCGCTGACGCTGGGCGGCGGGCTCGCGGCGCTGGATGCCTGGCTGGCCGGCTGGCATTGGTCCCCGCTGCCGCATCAGCTGGCGCTGCTCGGACTGGCCTTGCTGATCATGGCGCCGATTGACCTCTGCTTCAGCTGGTGGCGCCATTTCCGGCTGGAAGCGCGCTTCGGCTTCAACCGCATGACCCAGCGCCTGTTCGTCACCGACAGCATCAAGGGTGCCCTCCTGAGCGTGATCATTGGCGCGCCGCTGGCGGCAGCCTTTCTGGCAGTCATGGCCTCGGGCCCGCACTGGTGGTTTTATGCCTGGCTGCTTTGGTCGGCGTTCAGCCTGATCATCATGCTGGTGTTTCCCGCCTGGATCGCACCGCTCTTCAATCGCTTCTCGCCCATGGATGACCCTGTCCTGGGACAACGGATTCATGCCCTGGCCCAGCGTTGCGGCTTCGCTCTGAATGGCCTGTTCGTCATGGATGGCTCACGCCGTTCCGCCCATGGCAATGCCTATTTCACAGGCATCGGCAAAACCCGCCGCATCGTCTTTTTCGATACGCTGCTGAACAAGCTGAATCACGATGAAATCGAAGCGGTGCTGGCCCATGAGCTTGGCCACTTCAAACACGGCCATATTCGCCAGCGGCTGATCCAGTCCCTGTTGCTCTCGCTGCTGATGCTCGGCCTGCTGGCCTGGCTCGCCGCCCAACCTGGCTTCTATGCCGCCTTCAATGCCATGCCTGCGGAACCCGCCAGCCATCCGGCCATGGCCCTGCTGCTGTTTTTCCTGGTCAGCCCGGTATTCACCTTTTTCCTGACGCCAGTGCGCAGCTGGCTGTCGCGCCGCCATGAATATCAGGCCGACGCTTATGCCGCCGCGCAAAGCCAGCCAGCCTTTCTGATCGCCGCCCTGCTCAAACTCTATAACGACAACGCTGCTACCTTGACTCCAGACCCTGTGCACTCCGCGTTCTATGATAGCCACCCGCCCGCTGCGCTGCGGATTGCCCACCTCAATCGCCTGGAGCAATCCACATGAGCGTCACGCTGGAAGGCCGTGTCATTGCCGCCCACGGCAGGCACTATGAGGTCGAACTGACCGACGGCAGCCGGCGCCAGTGCTACCCGCGCGGCAAGAAGGCAGCCGCAGCGGCAGTCGGTGACTATGTCAGCATCGCGCCCGAAGGACAGGATGGCGGCAGCATTGCCGCCGTGCAGGAACGGCGCAATTTGCTGTACCGTTCCGACGCCATGCGCACCAAACAGTTCGCGGCCAACGTTGACCGCCTGCTGATCGTCGTTGCCGTACAGCCGACTTTTTCCGATGATTTGCTGGGTCGTGCGCTAGCCGGCGCCTGGTCGGCCGGCATCGAACCCTTGATCCTGCTGAACAAAACGGATCTGCAAGAAGGACTGGCGCAAGCCGATCTGCGCCTGGCGCCCTATGAACAACTGGGTGTACCCATACTGCGCCTGAGCGCCCGCGATACCGATGCCGCCCGCGCCCGGCTGGCGCCGGAACTGGCCGGACGCACCAGTCTATTGCTAGGGCAAAGCGGCATGGGAAAATCCACCCTGCTCAACGCGCTGTCCCCCGAAGCCGGTGCCGCCACACGGGAGCACTCGACCGCGCTGGATACCGGCAAGCACACGACCACCAGCACACGCCTGTATCACCTGCCCGCCCCCGGCGGCGACCTGATTGACTCCCCTGGATTCCAGGCTTTCGGCCTGCAACACCTGTCTGCCGGCGACATCGAACGTGGGTTTCCCGAATTCGCTGCACATATCCCGTCTTGCCGCTTCTACAACTGCACGCACCGGCGCGAACCCGGCTGCGGTGTGCTGGAAGCTTTGGAAAATGGCGCCATCAACCCTGGCCGCTACGCGCTGTACCTGCGCCTGCTCGATGAACTGGAAGCCGGACAGCGCTACTGAACACCCTTGCCGGCCGATACTTACTTTACGAGCGGTGGCCTGAGGTGAATGTCTTGATCTTGTGCAAGCGGAGCAAATAGATAGCGCTCCGGCACTTCCCATATGATGAGTGCCGGCGGCAATTCGCCAAAAGCCGCGCCAGCGAAATAGGCGCTGGCCGCCCCCGAGAAGCCGCCGCCATCCAGCGCCTGATTCACCACCGGCGTTCCCAGTTCGAGCGCCAGATATTCCGCGAAGTTAGCGTTGCGCGAATAGGAAGTTCCCAGCAAGACCACCGCCGGCAAACCCGAATCGCCGAATAGATCGTCCTGCTCAGCGGCAGGCAAGAGTGTTTCGCCAGCTGCCTGCGGCACTGCTTGAAAACGCGTACCAGGCAACTCGTCAATGGCTGGCAGCCAGTCCTGAGGCAGCCAGTCCAGGCCAGCCAGGCGTACCAAGTCCCCGGCCCGGCTGACCGGTGTTCCCGGCAATATCTGCAGCGGCTGCGACGGACCCGGTACCGCTGTCCCGTTTGCTCGAACCGCTTCGGCAATCGCCTGCGCTGCCCGATGCGCGCCCGCTTCGCTCCAGTGCGTATCACTACGTTGAAAAGCCTCAGCCCCCAAGGCTTGCAACGGCACACCCAGATCCAGCGCAGCAACGCCAGCACGCTGCATGGCAGCCCGCCAGGCCAGCGTCCTGTCCGTATTTCCATGCAGCGGGGCCAGCCCACACAGATACGCTGCTGCCATTCGGCGTTTATCCGGCACAACCGCCACGACCAGCCTGACACCGCGCTGCGCCAGTTTTTGCTCCAGTGCCGCTAAGGTCTGCACCCGCTGCGCCAATGCTGCAAGGCCGCCGTCAGGCTCGCCCAACTCTTCAGCCAGAAACAGCCATCCGGGACATCCTTGCCGCACTTGTGGCCCGAGATCCCCTACCAGCCACCACCCGAGCACACGCTGCGCCCGGGCAGCCATTTGGGGCAAGGGTGTCTGTGCCAGCTCCGCCGCGATGGCTCGCCCTGCTGCGCCGTTAAGCCATTGGGTAGAGTTCAGTGTCGGCAATGCGTCAGGCAATTGCCCATCCAGCCAGGCACGGGTATTCAAGCCCAGCCCCAATAACATGAAGATAAGTAGCCCCAGGGCAGCGATCGTGCCTCCACGGGTGGCAGCCGCCTTTGTTCCCGGCATATCAGGCATGACCCCGGAAGCAGACGCTTCAGAATTTTTGCCAGGCTGTCTAGAGCTATCGTATTCACTCATGATGATGACCGCCGCCTGTCCTCAGAACTGAAAATAGAGAAAAGGCGTCGCGCCGCGACTGGCCATCAAGCCAAACGCAAACAAGAACGCCAACAAAGGCCAGGCTCCACGCAGCGTCCTGCCCCAGGCACCGTTCATGAATCGCTGTGTCAGCCTGTCCTGCCAAAGCGGCAACACAATGCAGGATACGCCGGCAAACATAGCCAGCGCATGCACCGGCCGCAAAGCCAGCCACATTGCCGCACCCGGCGCAAGACCGTGACCACCGAACTGGCCCAGATACATATTCAGCGCCGCATCGAAATCCGAGGCGCGAAACAACGTCCATGCCAGACACACGAACAGCAGTGTCAGGCATCGTGCCAGCCAGCCGGGTAACGCTGGCGCACGCCACTCGCCCCAAAGGCGCGCCACACAAAGCGCCAGGCCGTGCGCTACGCCCCAGAACAGAAAATTCCAACTGTCCGCGCCATGCCATAGGCCAGCAATTGCCATGGAGAGCAGTAGATTCCGATAGGTTTTCCAGCGCGCTCCGCGGCTACCGCCCATTGGAATATATAGATAATCGCGAATCCAGCTGGATAACGACAGATGCCAGCGCCGCCAGAAATCCTGAATACTGCGAGCCAGATAGGGATGATTGAAATTCTCGGGGAAATGGAATCCCAGCATCACCCCCAACCCGATTGCCATCGCGCTATAGCCGGCAAAATCAAAAAACAGCTGTAACGCGTACGCAATGCAACCCAGCCAGGCATCGGCCAAGGACGGAGCGGGCAAGCTGAATGCCAGATCAACGATAGGCGCCAAGGTATCGGCAATCAGCACTTTCATGCTCATGCCCACCATGAAGCGTCGGGCACCCAACCTGAAATTGGCCCAATTCAGGTCACGCCGCAGCAACTCCCGGCTCACCCAGTCGTAACGAATAATCGGGCCGGCGATCAGCTGACCAAACATGGCGATATAGGCACCGAAATGAACGAAGCTGCGTTGCGCAACAATGGTGCCACGCTGTACGTCCACCAAATAGGAAACGGCCTGCAACACGAAAAAGGACAGCCCGACCGGCAGCACAACACGTTGCCAGTCCAGCGGCATGGCCCCGAAGCCCACCAGAATACTGCTGGCCGTCTGCGCCAGGATATTGGCGTACTTGAACCAGGCCAGCAAACCGACCAATGCCACCAGCAACAGAACCAGACCATAACGGCGGACCCGTTCGCTGCCGCGTACTCGGGCCTGATTCAAACCNAGCCCGCCNCCCCAGGCCAGCAAGGTAACGCCAACCAGCAAGAGCAAAAATACCGGGCTCCACCACGCATAAAAAATCCAGCTGCCGATGAGCAGCACCACATTGCGCCATCTTGCCCTGGCTACCCGATACAGGATCAGGAACAGCGGCAGAAACAGCGTCAGGAACTCCAGCGAGGTAAAGACCATTCGGACACGGTCCTAGAAAGCAAGGGCATCTGCGATGGCAAACAGTATGGGCCCCTGGCTGCCAGGCGCAGCCAGCAACGTATAGCGCCCGCCGGCCTGCAATCTGCCCATATCGACAGGCTGCCCCGTCACCACGCCACCGCACACCAGTTGCACGCTCAAAGGCACGGGATTGACCTGCCGTCGAACGGGTGTATCCACGGTGGGCGATGTTTCAAACAGCGCAACGCCACGCCCAAGCACCTGTACAGAGGGCTGCTCACATTGCGGGGCCAGTTGGTGAAACACCAATGTTGCCTTCATGGCGTTGAAATCGTCCGGGCTGTCCTGCAGCGTACGTTGCTGCAGCCCTTGTTCACTGTTCCCCAGGACCACGACCGTCACGAACTCTCCCGGCTTGACCGTCGTTTCGGTCGCCAGTTGCGCCTTGCCAGCGCTCACTCTGCCCTTCAGGACACGGTTGGCATGCACTGCAACAAAATCCGAGGCTGGCTGTTCCGGCGGCAAGCTCAAAGATGCCTGCCCACCGTCAGACCGGACCTCCAGCACCGCGCCCGTCGCATTGATGAAACGTAAAAAAGCTGCATCCTCGGCCGGACCGGTTTCATAGAGTTCGACCGCATGTGCCGGTGTGGCGGCCAAGCCTGCCATCGCCATGCACAGCGCCAGCATCCCGCTGCCGCAACGACGCCTCATTGGCTCCCAGTCAACAAAGGTGATCATTTTTTCGTCAGCTCCTGTACCAGGGGCAGGTTCAGGATCGCTTGATCAATGGCCGTCGCCCACTGCCGATAGGCAGGCGCGGTAAGGTGCTGCCCGTCCGTGGTCGGCCACTGGCCTTGCACGGAGAGTGCCAGCGAGTCGATATAGACGCAAGGCGCCACGTTGCTCGCCAGGAAACTGGAAACCTGGGTCACGCGGGCGAAGGTCTTGTTGTAACGCCCTCCCTCCGTC
>NZ_CBCSIQ010000040.1:0-19336 GCF_965139615.1 Kerstersia similis | reverse complement strand
ACTTCGCACTGCCCCTGCCCCCCCTGGGAGAACTCCCTACTCGCACCCGCTCAATTTTTATTGACACCATAGTTTCATAAAACTATTCTACTGAAACTTAAGTTTCATTTGAGTAGGACGACATGAGCTCCACCACTTTGCAGGAACGCATCCTGGCCTTGCAGGATACCTTTACCGATAGCGAACAACGGCTGGCCCATGTCACGCTGGAGTGCCTGGGAAATATCGCCGCGTGGTCCGGTGCGGATCTGGCCAAGAAAGCCGGCGTCTCCAAGGCCACCGCCAGCCGTTTTTTCCGGCGCCTGGGCTATGAAAACTTCAACGATATCCGTGCCCAGGCCCGCGACGAAGCCGAGCGCGGTTCCCCGCTGTATGAAATGGCGGGCGTCCGTCCGCCCGATGCATCCGGCGATGCCCTGGCCGCCCATCTGGCGACCGACCTGCAAAACCTGGCGCAAACCTTTGAACGCCTGGACGGCCGGGATGTTGAAACCACAGTTTCATTGCTGGCACATTCTCGCCGGGTCTGGATCGCCGGTTTCCGCAATGGCCGCGTCCTGGCGCAATACGCCTGGGCCCTGCTGACCCAGGTGCGCGACGGCGTCGCGCTGGCGCCCGGTGCCGGCCTGAACCTGGCAGAGGACCTGGCCGACATGGGGCCGGAGGATGTCCTGCTGGTCATGGACTTCCGGCGCCGCGTCACCCTGCTCAAACCGGTGGTCGAACATGCCAGCCGCGTCGGCGCGCGCGTCATCGTCCTGACCGACCCGACGGCAACGGAGCTGCCGGCACGCGCCGATGTGGTGCTGCGCTGCGTCAACCGCAGCCCGGCCGTCTTTGATTCCTACATCGCCGCCATGAGCCTCATCAACCACCTGTGCTCAGTCTTGACCGTTGCGCTGGGCGACGCCGCCCGCCAACGCCTGCAAACCATCGAGTCCCTGCATGACCTGTACGGCGACCTGCATCGCTGACACAGCCCCACACGCAAACAGACACCAATAACAAGGAGATTCTCATGTCCACCATCCTACCCAACGCCCGCCTGCACTGGATTCGCAACGTGGCTTTTGCACCAGACGCGCCGTATGGCCCCACGCAACAGGCCATTCTGGGCGGCACGGCCTTCGAACAGGCCAACGAGCAAATCCGCCGCTGGCCCGGCTACGCCGCCACGCCGCTGCGCAATCTTGCCGGTCTCGCCAGCGCCGCCGGCGTGCAGCAAATTCTCTACAAACAGGAAGCGCACCGCTTCGGCCTGGGCAGTTTCAAGGCGCTGGGCGGTGCCTATGCGGTCAGCCGCCTGCTGCTGCGCGAACTGAACCAGCGCCTGAACAGAACCGACCTGGGCATAGAGGACCTACTGTCGGGCCGCTATCGCGACCTGACGCAACACATGACCGTCACCTGCGCCACGGACGGCAATCATGGCCGTTCCGTCGCCTGGGGCGCGGAGCGCTTCGGCTGCCAATGCGTCATCTATATCCATGCCACCGTCAGTGAAGGCCGCAAGGCTGCCATCGAAAGCTATGGCGCGCAGGTGGTGCGTACGCCCGGCAACTATGACGACTCCGTCCGCCAGGCGGCAGAAGATGCCGATCGGCTGGGCCGCTTCGTCGTCTCGGACACCTCCTACCCTGGCTATATGGATGTCCCCAAGGATGTCATGCAGGGCTATGGCGTCATGGCGGAAGAAGCCTTGCAGCAACTGGCCCGGACGGACGCCGCCCTGCCTACCCATGTTTTCCTGCAAGGCGGTGTCGGTGGCCTGGCCGCCGCTGTCTGCGCACATTTCTGGGAGCGCCTGGGCACACGCCGGCCGCGCTTTGTGGTGGTCGAACCCGACAAGGCGGCCTGCCTTTATGAAAGCGCCAAGGCAGGTCATCCGGTTGCCGTGCACGGCGAGCTTGATACCGTCATGGCCGGCCTGGCTTGCGGCGAAGTTTCCCTGCTGGCCTGGGAAATTCTGAAGCCCGGCGTGCAGGCATTCCTGACCGTCGATGACGCCGCCGCGCTCGATACCGTCCGCCTGCTGGCCGATAGCCCCTACGGCGATGCCCCCCTGGTAGCGGGAGAATCCGCCGTGGCCGGCCTGGCTGGCGCCCTGGCCGCGCTGGCAGACCCTGGCGCTCGCGCGGCGCTAGGCCTGGACACAGACAGCCGCATCCTGCTGTTCGGCAGCGAAGGCGCTACCGACCCCGTGCTGTATGAACAAATCGTCGGCCGCAAGCCCGAGGAAATCGGAGAACCCGCATGACGCAGCCTGCTCCCCACGCTCGCATCAAGCTGCCACGCCTGCTGGATCGCATCGCGGCACTGGGCCAGGTCGGCGCCATTGCAGGCGGTGGCGTCTGCCGCCTGGCCCTCACGGACGAAGATCGCCAGGGCCGCGACCTGGTCACCGGCTGGATGCGTGAACTGGGCCTGGAAATCACCGTGGATGCCATCGGCAATGTCACAGGCCTGCGGCGCGGGCTGGAAGATGGCCCGCCCGTCATGACCGGCTCGCACATCGACACGGTACGCACCGGCGGCCGTTACGACGGCAATCTCGGCGTCCTGGCCGGGCTGGAAGTCGTGGCCGCGCTCAATGATGCCGGCATACAGACACGCCGGCCATTGGCCGTCACTTTCTTCACCAATGAAGAGGGCTCGCGCTTTGCCCCCGATATGATGGGCAGCCTGGTTTATCAGGGCGGTCTGCCACTGCAACAGGCGCTCGACACCGTCGGCATAGACGGCACGACCGTCGGCGACAACCTGCGCCGCATCGGCTACGACGGCCCTGCACCGGTAGGCGGCAATCAGGTGCATGCCTTTGTCGAACTGCACATCGAACAGGGCCCGCTGCTGGAGCATGAGCGCACGACCATCGGCGCAGTCACCGGCGTGCAAGGCATTCACTGGCTGGAGTTCACGGTTGAAGGCACCTCCAACCACGCCGGCACGACCCCCATGGCGCTGCGACACGATGCAGGTCTGGTCGCCGCACGAATCGCCTGCTTTGCGCGCGATCTCACCCGCCGCATGGGCGGCGGCCAACTGGCCACAGTCGGCCATATCCAGCTGCATCCCAGCCTGATCAACGTCATCCCCAACCGCGCCACCTTTACGCTGGACCTGCGCAACACCGACGGCGCCGCCTTGCGCCAGGCCATCGCCGAATGCCTGGCATATGCCGATACGCTGGCAGCCGAAGAAGGCGTCCGGATTGCGCACCGCGTGCTGGCTGATTTTGAACCGGTCGCGTTCGACGAGCGCATCATCAGCCGCGTGGAAACCCTGGCGCGCGCCCACGGCCACAGCGTACGCCGCATGCCCAGCGGCGCCGGCCATGACGCGCAGATGCTGGCGCGCATGTGTCCGACTGGCATGATTTTCGTCCCCAGTGTGGGGGGGCTATCGCACAACGTCGCGGAGTTCACGCACGAGCAGGACATCGGCGCAGGCGCCGCCATCCTGCTCGATCTGTTGCTGGAACTGGCGCAGCACTGATTCTTCCCCAAAAACAATCACAAGGAACCACCACCATGTCACGCATCGTCAATGTCGCCGCCGCCCAGCTGGGCCCCATCCACCGTACCGACAGCCGCCGCGCCGTCGTCGCCCGGCTCGTCGAGCACCTGCGCAATGCTCATGCCATGGGCTGCCAGCTGGTCGTCTTCCCCGAACTCGCGCTGACCACTTTCTTCCCCCGCTGGTATGTGGAAGACCAGGCAGAAATGGATGCCTACTACGAAGCTGAAATGCCCGGCCCGGAAACCCGCATTCTGTTCGAGACGGCCGCCCAGCTGCGTATCGGCTTCTATCTCGGCTATGCCGAGCTGGCCATGGAAAATGGCGTCAAGCACCGCTACAACACTTCCATCCTGGTCGATCAAAGCGGCAAGATCATCGGCAAGTACCGCAAGGTGCATCTGCCCGGCCACGCCCAGAACGAACCCTGGCGCGCCTTCCAGCACCTGGAAAAGTACTACTTCGAACCCGGCTCGTCTTTTGATGTCTGGCGCGGTTTTGGCGGCATCATGGGCATGGCGCTGTGCAACGACAGGCGCTGGTCCGAGACCTACCGTGTCATGGGCCTGCAAGGCGTGGAAATGATCATGATGGGCTACAACACCCCGGTGCACAACCCGCCCGCCCCCGAACACGATGACCTGTCCATGTTCCACAACCAGCTGGTCATGCAGGCCGGTGCGTACCAGAACGGCACCTGGGTCGTCGGCGTCGCCAAGGCCGGCAATGAGGAAGGCTGCGAAATGATCGGCGGCAGCTGCATCATCGCGCCATCCGGCGAAATCGTTGCCGCCTGCTCGACCAAGGGCGACGAACTGGCCATTGCGCGCTGCGACCTGGATCTGTGCCGTTCCTACAAAACCACCACCTTCAACTTCGAACGCCACCGCCGTCCCGAGGCCTACGGCCTCATCACCGAACGGCGCGGCGCCATCGAACCGGAGGCGCTGCCCGCCTGAATGACGTCTGACAGCCTGCCCGCCCGGCTTTGAGGAGGGCCTGCCGGGCAGGCCCAGGTTCCCCCGAAAAACAAAACAGGCATGCGGCCATTTCGGCACGCAGGGGGACGTTTTGCCTGAAAAAACACAAACACCAAGGAGACAACATGGATCAATCACTGGGAGGCGCCGCAACGCCTGGCCTTGCCGCCGCAACAGACACCGGCGCCGCCAAGGATAACGCGCTCTATCGCAAGGTTGCCTGGCGCCTGCTGCCATTCCTGATGGCCTGCTATATCGCTGCCTTTCTCGACCGCGTCAACGTCGGTTTTGCCAAGCTGCAGATGCTCGACGACCTGCAGTTCAGCGAAGCCGTCTATGGGCTGGGCGCGGGGATATTCTTCATCGGCTATTTTCTTTTCGAGGTTCCCAGCAACGTCCTGATGCACCGCATCGGCGCCAAGAAAACCCTGGCCCGGATCATGGTGCTCTGGGGGCTGATCTCGGCCGCCATGGCGCTCACCCAGACCCCTACCCAGTTCTACATCCTGCGCTTTCTGCTGGGCGCTGCTGAGGCCGGTTTCTATCCCGGCATCATCCTCTACCTGACCTACTGGTTCCCCTCGCATCGCCGCGGCCAGATCGTTGCGGTATTCATGACCGCCGTCCCCTTTGCCGGCATCCTGGGTGGCCCACTCTCAGGCTGGATCATGGAATCCTTCCATGGCACGCACAGCCTGTCCGGCTGGCAATGGATGTTCATCATCGAAGCCATCCCTTCGGTGCTGCTCGGCCTGGCCGTGCTCTGGTACCTGGATAACCGCATCGACGACGCCCGCTGGCTGAGCCCCGAGGAAAAGGCCCGCCTGAACGCCAACCTGAGCGCCGAACGCGCCACCAAGACCGAACACGTCTCGCTGCTGCGGCTGTTCCGCGACCGCCGTGTCGTGCACATGGCGCTGATCTGCTACTGCACGGTCTCCAGCCTGTCCGGCCTGGCCTTCTGGATCCCGTCCGTCATTCGCTCCACGGGCGTCAGCTCCTTGCTGGATGTCGGCCTGCTGACTGCCGTGCCCAACATCTGCGCCGTGGTGTCGATGATCCTGGTGTGCCGCCATTCCGACCGCAGCCGCGAACGCCGCTGGCACATGATCTTTCCTTTCCTGATTGGCGGCACCGGACTGGCGCTCAGTACGCTGTTCAGCCACAACCCGATGCTGGCTGTCGCGATGCTGTCCATTGCCGCTGCTGGCTGCATGGTCTGCTCGCCGCTGTTCTGGAGCCTGCCCACGGCCTTTCTCGATGGCAAAAGCGCCGCGGCGGGCATCGCAGGCATCAACTCCTTTGCCGGCCTGGCCGCGTTTGTCAGCCCGTATGTCATCGGCTGGATCAAGGAGCTGACCGGCTCCACCGATGGCGGCATGTACTTCCTCGCCAGCTTTACGGTGCTGGGGGCCATTCTGGTTTACCGCGTACCGCGTGAGCTGGTGAACCGCTGATTCCTTCAACCCCGGCGCGGGCGGCCCCGCCCGCGCCACTGCAACAATGGATACCATAATGGACATGGACGTCGTAGCCCTGACCCAAGCCATGGTCAGAATTCCCAGCCTGTCCGGCCAGGAGGCCGGCATGGCGCGCCTGATGGCCGACACCATGCGCGCCGCCGGCTTCGATGAAGTGCATACCGATGCCAACGGCTCCGTGCTGGGCATTGTCGGCCCCGCAGGCACCGACATCGCCCTGCTGTTCGATGGCCACATGGACGTCGTGCCAGTCACCGGCGACTGGCGTTTCGACCCCTTCGGCGGCGAAATCCATGACGGCCGCCTGTACGGACGCGGCAGCACCGACATGAAAGGTGGTGTCGCCGCGGCCATCTGCGGCGTCGCCCAGGCGGCGCGGCAAGGGCTCAGGCAGCGCGTGGCGGTGTCCGCCAGCGTGCTGGAAGAAGTCATTGAAGGACACGCCCTGGCCCCGGTGCTGGATGCCTGCCAGCCGGGCGCCGTCGTCATCTGCGAACCCTCGAAGCTGCAGATACGCGCCGGGCAAAAGGGCCGCGTGGAAATCCTGCTGCGCTTTCACGGCAAGCCGGCCCACGCCGCCAACCCCCACATGGGAATCAACCCGCTGCATGCCGCGGCGCGGGCGCTCACGGCGCTGGAAAGCCTGCCGCTGCCGCAGGACCCGGTGCTAGGCCCGGCGCTGCTGGTACCCACGGATATCATTTCCGACCCATATCCGTCGATTTCGATGATTCCGCTCAGCGCCACCCTGCGCTTCGACCGGCGCACTATCGTCGGTGAAAGCCTGGATGATGTCCTCGGGCAGATCCGCGCCCACCTCCAGCGGCATGGCCTGGAGAATTTCACGCTACAGGTCAGCGAAGACCTCGTCTCCACCTTTACCGGCTGCCACGCCACCCCGCCCCGCTGGCTGCCCGCCTGGCGTTGCGAGGCTGACTCCAGCCTGCTGCGCCTGACGCGTGAAGCCGTCCGCCAGGCCGGCCGCGAACCCATCGTGGGCAGCTGGCCATTCTGCACCAATGGTTCCGAATCCGCAGGCAGGCGCGGCATTCCCACCATCGGCCTGGGCCCGGGCAACGAAGAAGACGCGCACATCATCGACGAATCCATCGCCCTGGAACAGCTGCATGGCGCCACCGCCATCTACGCCCGCATGGTGCGCCTGATGTGCGGCCAGCCCTGATGCCATGAAACCGGCGGCAGCCCGCCGCCCTTCTGCCTGCCAGGGATGCGAGCCTCTGGCACGTACGCCCCGGGTCTGTTAGCCTGAAAACTAAACACACTCCGGGGAATATCCATGGGCAACAACAGTCAGAAAACCGCCAGCCTGCCAACTGCGGCCGAACTTCTGGAGAACGTTCCACGCGCCTACACCCGCGGCGCCGACGATCTGTTTTCCGTCGCCGAATCTGACCCCAGCTTGTCCAAGGCCATCGCCAAGGAGCGCGAGGCCAAACTGCGCACCAGTCTGATCCAAGCGCAATATGACCGCCTGCAGGAAAACCAGCGCTCACTGCTCATCGTCGTCACCGGACTCGACGGTGTCGGCAAGGGCGCAGCCATCAATCAGCTCAATGAGTGGATGGATCCACGCCACATCAGCACCATCGCATTTGGCGACCCTACCCCGGAGCAGGCCATGCGCCCGCCACTGTGGCGCTACTGGAACGCCCTGCCGACGCGCGGCCGCACCGGGATCGTCTTCGGCTCCTGGTACGAAGCGCATTTGCGGCAATACGCGCACAGCGACATGACCTCGGCGGATCTGCTGCGCGGCATCCGTGAAATCCGCGCCTTCGAAGCCTTGCTCGCCGCCGAAGGCGTGCAAATCATCAAGCTCTGGTTCCACATGTCGCGCGACGCGCAAAGCGCACGCACGCAGCACCTGCTGTCCAACAAGATGACGGCCTGGGAGGTCACGGAAACCGACAAGCAAGTGGCCGAGAACTTCAAGGCCATCCGCGACATCGGCGCCGCAGCCATTGAGGCAACGCAGACGCCCTATGCGCCCTGGCATATCATTCCCAGCGCCGACGAAAAGGTACGCGCCATCGAAACCGCCAGCATCGTGCTCAAGGCCCTGCAAGCGCCGCCGCGCAAACGCGTCGCGCCGCCTGAAGACGCATCAGTCCCGTGCAAGCGCCCCGTCACGCTGGATCTCCCTACCGACACCCCGCGCCTTTCGCGCAAGCAATACAAAAAAGCGCTACTCAAATGGCAAGCCCGCCTGGGCCGCCTGGTACGCGAAGCCGCCTTTGGCAAACGCAGCCTGGTGCTCGCGCTGGAAGGCATGGATGCCTCTGGCAAAGGTGGCTCCATCCGCCGCGTCACCCGCGCACTGGATGCACGCAGCTATGAAGTGGTGCCCATCAGTGCGCCCACGGATGATGAACTGGCGCACCCCTACCTCTGGCGTTTCTGGCGGCACGTTCCCAGCCATGGCCGCACCACGGTCTTCGACCGCACCTGGTACGGCCGCGTCCTGGTAGAACGGGTGGAAGGGCTGATCAACGACTCCACGCGCCGCCGGGCCTACTCGGAAATCAACGACTTCGAGCGCCAGCTGCACGAGAATGGCACGATCGTCATCAAAGTGTGGCTGTCCGTCAGCCGTGACGAACAGCTGCGCCGCTTCCATGAGCGCGAACACAACCCGGCCAAACGCTACAAAATCACGCCGGACGACTGGCGCAACCGCAAGCGCTGGCCGCAATATGAAAAAGCCGCCAGGGACATGCTGCAACTCACACACACCGAGCATGCACCTTGGTGCGTCCTACCTGCCAACGATAAACGCCAGGCGCGCGTTGCGCTGCTGCAGCACATCGTCACCGTGCTGGAAAAAGCACTCAAAAGCTGATCTGCCCACTACCCGCCACTTATGAACCCGACCCCTTCCGCGCCCGCCTGCCCGCTGTGCCAATCCGCAGGCGGCTCGCTCCTCTGGCAAAACGACGATCTGCGCGTCATCGAAGTCGAAATGCCCGGCTACCCTGGCTACATGCGAGTCATATGGAATCCGCACATCGCCGAAATGAGTGATCTGACCGATGCCCAGCGTGCGCGCTTGATGGACATCGTCATCCGTGTCGAACGCATCCTGCGCGAAACGCTGGCGCCAGACAAAATCAACCTGGCGGCACTGGGCAACATGGTGCCGCATCTGCACTGGCACATCATCCCGCGCTGGCGCGACGACCCGCACTTTCCCGATGCCATCTGGGCCACGCCACACCGCGAACCTGACCCGCAAAAAGAAACCGACCGCCGTGAAAAGCTGGCAGCCTGCCGCCAGGCAGTGATGGCGGCGCTAACGCGGTAACTCGGCCTGGCCCGCCATTCCGCCGCGATGTGCATCGTGAAAATCTCTTTAGATTAATGGCATATAATGCCAACAAACGAAATTGATTCTTCTTTTCATCCTTGGGCGGCAGCGGTAACTCGTCATCAAGCCTGAAGTCTGTCACGTGTCACGGTGCCATAAATCTCATGGTTGATGCTGTACTTCGTTATTATCAAGAGCTGCGGCGATTTCTGCTGCGCCAAGGCGAAGACGTCCATACCGTCGATGATATTGCCCAGGAAAGCGTCACCCGCATCCTACATGCCTCCCAGACCGGCACCGAAGTCCGCAACCCCCGCAGCCTCTTGTACCAGGTCGCCCGCAACCTGCTGACGGATAATGCCCGCCGCCGCCAGGTACGTGCGGAAGAACCGCTGGAAAACTGGCAAACGGAAGAACTGCCGGCACACTGGACGCAACAGGAAGAACCCGGCACGATACTGGAACGCAAACGCGCGGCAGAGATCTATATCAAAACCATCCGGTCGCTACCGCCACGTTGCCAGGAAGCCTTCCGGATGCACTTGTACGACGGTCTTTCCAACGACGAAATCGCGCAACGCATGGGTATCTCCAGCAGCATGGTAAAAAAACACATTTTGCGCGCCATGATGGCTTGCAAAGCATGCAGGGATCAGCATGAGCCGTGACCCTGGCCAGACCCCGACCACGGCTGGCGATATCGACGATATCGCCGCTGACTGGCTGCTACAAAGCAGACAACCGGATTTCAGCCCTGCCCAGGCGCAGGCATTGGCTGACTGGCTGAACGCTGCCCCTGAACACCGGGCAGCCTACAACAACCTGGCAACCATGATGCAGGCGCTGCGCCAGATCCCCCGCAAGCACCTCGAATCCCCGCCACAGGCGCAGCGTCACCCAGACCGTCGCAACGGGCAGAAAACCAGAATGCGCCGGTTGCGCCAACGCTTCCTGCCGGCAACGCGCCCCTGGCAACCCGCCAGGCGGCCGGTATTCGCCTGTATGGCATTCTCTTTTCTGCTCACTGCCACGGCAGGCTATATCTGGCATCAGTATGAGTACCCGCAATTTCAGGCCAGCTATGCCACGGCAGTCGGCGAACAGGAGCGTATCGTCCTGCCCGATGGCAGCATCATCGTGCTGGACAGCGCAACGCGCCTGACCGCCACCACCTACGCCAGGCACAGGAAAATCGTGCTCGAAAATGGCCAGGCCTGGTTTGAGGTTGCACCGGATCCATCCCGCCCATTCACGGTTCAAACGCCGATACTGCAAGCCACGGTGCTAGGCACGCAATTCGCCGTGCGCTACAGCACCACTGGCGTGGCACCGGGACAAGCAGGCGTCGCCGTCGCATCCGGCAAAGTTGCCGTCGCACGCACCCGCGCCTGGTGGCCGGACTGGCCATGGATCAACCCCGCAGGCGCGCCCTTGACGACCGGCATGCGCGCCAGCCTGGCGCCAGGCCAAAACAGCTTCGCCTTCTCCCGCATCGCTCCGGAAAGCATTGCCAACTGGCGCCATGGCCGGATCACTTTCGAAGATACGCCGCTCAGCCAGGCGATCGAGGAATTCCAGCGCTATGCCCCCGTCCAGGTCACTGTCACCAGCACCGCTGCATCTGCGCTGCGCATCGGCGGCAGTTTCAACAGCAAGGATTTCGACAACTTTGCGCATCTGCTGCCTCGCATGTTGCCAGTGCAACTGAAGCAAACCGAGCACGGGCTGGAAATCCACAGCCGTTGACGGGCCCGGCCTGGCCGACCCGGCCGCCCCCATAAAATCGAAAATTATTTTCGATTAAAAAAAACAATCTCCCCTCCAGGTGTCCGAAAGACCCGCCTCTGCGTCTTCAACTTAAGAAAGCATAGGCGTTCTCATTTTCTTTCCGATCTACTTAGGAGAAGGGTTTGTCCTCCTTCCGGTTTTCCCTGGCCCCGGTACTCATCGCGCTGACTCTGGCCTATACCCATGACGCTCTGCAGCCGGCCTGGAGCCAGGGCAATGCAGCATCCAGCACCATTGCCCTGGATCTGGAATCCCAACCCCTGAACCGCGCCTTGAATGAACTCGCACGGCAGGCGGATATGCAGCTGATCTACACACCAGACATGCTGTCGGGGCTGCAGGCACCAGCGCTGCACGGCAACTACAGCCTACGCCAGGCACTTGATCAACTGCTGGCCGGCAGCGGCCTGAGCGGCAGCATAGACGGCGCCAACATCCTCATCCGGCGGCTGGACACCTCGCGCACCCAGGATACCGACGAAACTCGCACCCTTTCGGCCATTACCGTTGCCGGAGCCTACCTCCCGACCACGGCGGAAGAAGCTGCCACCAACTACACCGTGCGCCGTTCCAGCAATGCCACCAAACTGGACCTGAGCATCAAGGAAACACCGCAAAGCCTGAGCATCTTCACCCAGAAACAGATCGAAGACCAGAACCTGTTCCAGGTGGTGGACATCCTGAAAAACACCCCTGGCGTCTCGGTACAGGAGTTCGGCGTACCTGGCGCCGGCCGCGCCACTTTCTATTCGCGCGGCTACGCCATCAACAACTTCCAGATCGACGGCATGCCCACCACCGCGAGCATGTTCGGTGGCGCCGACATGCTGGCCAGCATGGATACCGCCCTGTATGAACGCGTTGAAATCATCCGAGGTTCAACCGGGCTGACCACCGGCACCGGTGACCCGTCGGCCAGCATCAACTTCGTGCGCAAGCGCCCTGGCTACGAACCGCTACGCCAGGTCAGCCTGAGCTATGGCACATACGCCAAGCGCCGCGCCGAAGTTGACCTGTCGCAACCCTTCAATGAGTCTGGCAGCTTCAGAGGCCGCATGGTCGCCGTCGCTGCGGAAGGAAATCACTGGATGGAGCGCGTCCATGAAAAGACACGCATGTTCTACGGCATCCTCGAGGCCGACCTGTCCGAGGACACCACGGTTTCGGCCGGGTTCACCGGCTTCGGCAAGCACGTTGACGATGCCACGCCGCACGGCTCGTCGATGCGCACGGATACCGACAGTGTCTATGAACTGTTCCGCGACAAAGGGCGGCACTTCAACTCGGCTACGCAATGGTCCTATGCCAAGCAGGACACTCGCCAATGGTTCGTCGATGCCCGCCATCATTTCAATGACGACTGGAAACTGAACGCATCCTACCAGCACACCTCATCCTCGCCTGACCGGGTGTACGGCATGATAGGCGTGAACTACTACAACCCGGTCAACAATGCGGCCAGCCTGAGCTACGGCCGCATCAATACCGACAATACGCTGCACAACCTGGATGTCACCCTGCTGGGCAAGTTCCAGCTGTTTGGCCGCGACGCCCAGCTGGCCGTCGGCTTCAATGGATACAAGGGCAAGGTCGTCAACCCGAGCTGGTTCACGGAGGACCGGAACTGGTACTGCAACCAGTCCGACTCCATCAACCTGGACGACTGGAACAACGGTGGTATCGCCCTGCCCAAGTGCCGAGGCAACTATCTGGTTGACCTGCACGGCCCCATCTATGAAAACCATGAAAAGCAATACGGCGCCTTCCTCAGCACCAAGATACAGCCGCTGGAGCGCGTTTCACTCATCCTGGGTGCGCGCGTGCACAAGTATGCCCTGGACGTCAAAGGCTATACCGCAGACGGCAGCGCCGGGCTCGACAACTATCCGCAAAGCATTCATTACCCCAGGCGCTTCATTCCATATGCCGGCCTGATCTACGAACTGACCCCGGTGACCTCTGCCTATCTCAGCTACACCGGCATTTATAAAACCCAACAGGTTGTCCGCGGCGTCACCCAGAAGGAAATCGAAGACGGCGTACGCTTCCGCCTGATGCCGCCACGCGAAGGCAATACCGTGGAACTCGGCGTCAAAAGCGCGCTGTTCGACGACAACCTGAACCTGCAGGCCGCCCTGTTCCGCATGCACGAACGGAACGTGCCCTACATTTACCAGACGGTAATCTCGAACGGCGACCCGGCGCGCCTGTCCTGCCGCAACCCCTACAGTGCCAACGGCGACTGCACGCCGGTGGAAGCGACCGACGGCCCCACGCTGAGCGGGCTGGAGCTGTCCATTGCTGGACAGCTCAGCGAGCGCTGGATGATCAATGGCGGCTACGCCTACCTGCACCTGAAGTCATACGACTACCAAACCTACGTGCCGCCGTCCTACGACGACGTCATGACCAGCTACGACTTCAACCGTCCCAAACACACCTTCAGTCTATTCACCAGCTACAAGCTGACCGACAGCCTCACGCTGGGCGGAGGCGTCCGCTGGAAAAGCCACACCTGGCAGCAGACATACAACGACTACTCCGGCAAGGTTTACAACTTCTCGCAAGGCAGCTATGCCGTCTGGGACCTGATGGCGCGCTACGACCTGAACAAGCACGCCACGCTGGGCTTCAACATCGGCAACCTGTTCGACAAGGTCTATTTCGCCAACAACGCCTCCAGCTACTACGGCTCGCCGCGCAATGTCTCGGCGTCGCTCAACCTCAAATTCTGAACGCACCGGAAAGCATGACAGTGAAATCCTCTTTCGTTCCCCATCTTGTTGCCAGTGTCTGCATCGGCACCACATTAGCTGCCTGCGTCGGTGGCGACGGTGACAGCGCCTGGCGCTCGGACAACAATGGTGGCCCGGGTGACGACACCTCCGGCACCCAGGAATGCAACCTGACGGCTGCGGGCGACGGCCTGACCCTGAAAATCTGCAACTTGCCCACAGGCAGCAGACTCCCCATCCTACACACCAGCGGCGAGACGCAGAACACGCTCGCCGTTGAGGGCAGCAGCGCCGACGCCCAGACCTTGAACGTGCGCGCCCAGGGCGGTGATGTGCTGAAACTGGAACCGGTCATCGTCGGCGCGCCACAGCAATACCTGGTGCAATGCGCCTTCACCAGCTATGGCAACAACGGCAGCCTTCAAAAAGATGGCAGCCTGCTGCTCAAGGAAGGCTTCGAGACCGCCACGCAGACCGTGCGTTGCGGACGCGTGCGGCTACTACGTACCCAATATGCCCCTGGAGCCGGCGGCCCGAATATCGGCTATATCCTGCGCCTTAACCTGGACACCGCCCAGGCTGCCTGGCTGCGCGACAGCCAGGGCAACCAGATGACAAGCAAGGACTTCTCGCTTGGCGCCATGTCCCGCTTTGCTGGCGGCAAACAGATTCTGAATTTCACCGACCCGGTCTCCGGGGAAACGGGCATCGGCACAACATCAGGTCAAGACGGTGACCAACAATTGCTGACCTTTACTGCCCGTGATGGTAGCAAGACCAGAACGCACTCTGAATTCTGGGATATCTGGCAAGGGGGTACGCTGTATTCGTCCTCAGGCTTTCAACGCGGCAGCAACCCGGAATGGCTGCATTTCAGTTACCGGCCATATGAAAGCTGGCAAACGGACGGCACAGACGCCGGCAGCCAATTCAGTACCGTGTTCGAACCAGAGCAGGATATCGTCAGCTACCAAGTCGCCGGAGACCAGCTCTGGTACACCGTGCGTACCGAAGCGGCGGATGGCAAAGGTGTCCTGTCCTACTACGGTAAAGACCTTGCCACAGGCACCATTACGGAACTCCCGGCGCTTGCTGGCGTAAGCTTCAATACGTCGTGGGACAACACCATTGGCGGCAAACTCGTTTACGGAAAATATACCAGTAGCGGCAAGCTATACCGCCTTTACTCGACAGACGGCACGGAGAGCGGCACGCAAACCTTGATCGACCAGGTCATCGCAAGTAGCGCCAACAACGCCCAGTTGTTCACCCAGTTCGGCAATTACCTCTACTTCAAATTCGACAAAAGCCAGCTGTGGCGCACCGACGGTACACCCAGCGGCACCGAAATGGTCTTCGATTTGAAGACATACGCCAACTACGCGCAGGCGGAAATTGCCGACATCGCCGCCACTGACGAATTTCTGGCCTTCAGCGCCACGATCGACAATCAGTCAGGCTTTCCCATTCGAGCGCTATACCGTAGCGACGGCACCAATCACGGCACAAAATTCATTGCAAACCCGGCAACCGTTATGCCCAACACACGCAATGACAGGGGCAGCGGCGATAGCGCCAAGCTGTTTGTCGTGGGTAACCGTATCGTCTTTGGAGATGACGCATCCAACTACACGCGTATGACCAATCATCTCTGGAGCACCGACGGCACGGAAGAAGGCACTGTGCGCCTGTTCCCGAACGCTGAGGTCAGCTTCACCTACACGGCAGCGGAATGCCAACTGTCTTGCAGCACATCCGGTGGTATCGCCGTCTTCAACGACCGCCTGTTGATCCGGGCACGCAACCTTCTGACCACCGACACTGGCGACGCATACCACGTGTTTTTCTGGGTTAGCGATGGCACACCTGATGGCACGGTTGCCGTCTCGGACACGGCAGGCAACCGTTTCAGCTATGCCTCGTATTACTGACATGGCGGATAGTTAATTCCATTTTTTTAAATCCACTATCTCCAACCGGTGGCCACAGCGCAGGCCATCGACTGGCCTCTGCCCTTCACCGTTCGGGCAGACATTCCTTTTCCATCCTTCACCGGAGCGATTTCCATGAGTAAATTCCTCTCGACTGGCCTGCCTCGGCTGGCTCCCTACACGCTGGCCATTCTGCTGGCCGCCTGCGGTGGCGGCAGCAGTGGCAGCGACAACGGCGGCACCAACGATGGTGATGGCGACAACGGCGGTAGCACGCCGGAACCTGTGACCGCTTCCCTTTCCGTATCAGTCAGCCAATTGCCGGTCGGCGCCAGCATGACGCTGCAACAGCTTGCTGGCGAGGAAGTTATTGCCACCGAATCCTTCAACACCACGGCCACCAGAAAGCTGGCCCATACCAGCAGTGGCAGCATCCTGCGGATCACCAGCGTCCAGCCGGCACAACCGCAACGCTATCTGCTGCAATGCCAGTTTGCCGATACCGGGCTGGGCTCCGTACACGAAGACGGCAGCCTGACGCTGAACGCACTGCCCGCCACAGACAACGTCATCGACATACGCTGCAGCCAAGTGCAATTGGTACGCGACTGGAAAGCAGACGGCGGACGCCCCACCGGCTTTCGCCAGGCGCTCGTCGGTTATCTATCCATAGATACCGACAACGCAACGGCGCAATGGCTCAAGGATGCACAAGGCCATGAAGTCATGTTCGGCAGCACTGGTGCGACCGGCCTGCAAACCGTCCCTGTCACGGATTACTTCCAGGGCAAGGCCTATTTTGCCGCAACGGATGAAGCGCATGGCCGCGAGCTCTGGTCATCCGACGGCTCACCTGCTCAGACCCGATTGGCCGCCGATTTTGCTGCAGGCTCGGGCTCATCCGATTTCCGAATCACGAATATCTGGAACGACAGGATCTGGGTGTACACCATTGCCACACAGGCGCTGGAATCCAGGAATGGCACCGACTTTGATGCCGTGACAATGAAAAATGACACCGGCAAGACATTGGCACCATTCTGCAGTTACATCCCTTCGAGCTGCGAGATTGCTGGCAATACCTTCATCTATGTCAGCAGCAAGCTATACGCTAACAAACTCAATGACAACGGCAGCCTCGACAACAGCGAAAATGCCACCTTGCTCCTGACGCCCAAGACCGACCTGGGCCCGGATTACAAGTCACTCACGTTCGTGACACGCGTAGGTGCCACAACCTACTATGGCAACTACAGTTCCATAGGGAGCAAGCCGGGAAGCTTAACCTTCCTGGGCACCACGGACGGCACGCAGGCGGGCACACCGAAAGATGCAAGCAAGCTGCTGGCACCGGCCTATGACTTGATCCCTGGCTACTATGGCAGCACCCTGGCAACACTTAAAGACGAGCTTTACTTCGTCAAGGGAACGGATGTCAAAACCCTCAAGGACAAGGCACCGCAACAACTCTACAAAACCAACGGTACGCCAGCAGGCACCATCCCGCTGACGACATTCAGCAACGGCGAACAGATCACACTGCTGACGGAAACCCCCAATGCCATCTATTTCCTGGTCAATGATCAAACCCGCAACCTGCTTCACAAAGTGGACAGCGCCGGTAAGGTCTCTGTCCTGCCGGCAGAAACAGCATCTCCCGATATCGTCCTGACCGGCGACTCCAGCGCCCCCGCCTATCTCACGCGCTCAACCCTGCATGCAGCGGGTGACCTCGTGGTATTCACCGGCACCGATGGGCACCTCTATGGATCGGACGGCAGCAAAAATGGCACCCAACGCCTGTTCCCGGACGTTGCCGGTAATAACATCGTCCCTGCTGTCGGCGCTTGCGCCTCTGCCCAATGCGCGCTGAGCAGCGTCAACACCATAGGCAACAAGGTTCTGATCACCGTACGCACCAGCACCGAAGACAGCAATACAACACAGGGCGCCAGCATCAACCAGCAATACTGGCTGACGGATGGCACGGCAGCCGGCACCCAAGCGGTCAAGGACAAGGAAAGCAGCGAAATTTTCATCCAGCACATCAAACTCTCCTGATTGCCGGACTGAGCACCACCAACTGCCCCTGCACAGGGGCAGTTTTTTATCCCCACCAAGCCTACTGCGGCCATGCGCCAGGAATAACGGCGATCAATCGCCTGCGCCAAGCGCAAGGCAGTAAGCCCGTCATCGCTCCGCTACCTAAACAATCTATTGGGACTCACTGGTGATTAACAAAAACAATGATTTTGCCAGGTGCCTGAGCCCAGCCTTCGTGCGTCTTCTATAGGACAGCCCCCCCCTGCCGGGTTCCTCTCACTAGGAAATACGATGCAAGGTTTTCTGCCGCCCTCCTGTTGTGTCCCCTCTCACCCCTCCTCACACATGGAGCAGAAACATGCAATTGCGTCAGAAAACCCTCGTTCCCGCGCTCATCGCCGCCATGCTGGCCCTGGGCAGCCAGTCTGCCCAGGCATTCGACTTCGAAAACACTGCACTGGACGACTTCACGCTCAGCAGCGCGATCTACAAGGGTTCTTTCAACTATGACAATGTGACCTACACCCCGGGCGATGGCAAGGTCTTCGATCTCACCGAACTCCCGGTCAACGACTATACCCGCATCGTCGGCACCTATAACGACGGCGGCACCAACCGCAATGCGATCTACCGCATCTACCGCCAGCAGTATTCGGCCGTGGTTGGCAACATCCTGCAGGGCGGTGCAGACCGCAGCTTTGTGCAGCAAGCCGTCGGTGAGTTCACCGATAACGGCTACCTGAACACGCTGGCAACAAGCACCACGCTGGAGTACAACGGCGTGGCCTTCAACCATATCGAAGGCACCGAAGGAACGTTCTCCTACACCATCAGCAATGACGGCACGAAGTGGGTCGGCGAAGGTTCCGTAGCCGGCATTACCGGCGCGCGTCCCACCTCCGGCAGCTTCACGATTGGCGGCGCGTTGCACCAAGCCGAAGTGAAAGTGCAAGCCGACGGAAACCTCGGTGTCTTCGAGGGCAGCACGACGCTGACCTCCAACAATGCGGATGTGCAGGCCGCCCTGGCAGGCGTCAAATACGACCTGGGCGTGTTCGGCCCCAATGCCGAAGAAGTCGCCGGCCGCCTGTACGGCCCGGCCCTGGAAGCCCTGCTGAACAACTACGGCCTGGCTGCCAAGCAATAAACCGCGTGCTGGACTAAGGTCAACACGCCTGGCCCCTCGCATTTCAGATGCATGGGGCCAGTGGTGTTGCCGCTGGCGTTGCCACTCAGTGGCGCAGCGGGTCCATGGGCACATGACTGCCCGGATATTCCCGCCCAGCCTGCATTCACCATTTTTGCTGCCAGGGGCTGCTTTGCCATTTATTCATCGTTCCCGGTTTCCCGTACTTGCGGGCCTGTTGCTGACCCTGGGGCTGACACCAGGCGTGATACCCACCGTTTTGGCGCAGCCCGTCCCCGCTGCTGGCGCACCTTCGGTAGATCTGCCCCAGGAGCCGCTGGACAACCTGCGCCAGCTGACCCCGGATTGGGAACAGCGTTATCTCCCACCTGGCCAGCAACACCCCTCCCC
>NZ_CBCSIQ010000039.1:0-21192 GCF_965139615.1 Kerstersia similis | reverse complement strand
GGACGTGCTTACTCGGTTGCCGACGCTGCACAATGGCCGGATCGGAGAACTGCTGCCGCATCGCTGGCAGCCGGAGAGAACGGACTGAAAGACAACGGCCGCTAACGCGGCCGTTCGTCAAGGTGGGTTCGCCGGGCGCTTACTGTCCACCGGTTCCACACCCAGCCAGATGTGGTCGATGCGGATCATGTCAGCAAGACCTTCAGGCACACCGCCAGACGGTCGGCGTGCTCTGGCGGCCAGTGCAGTCGGATCGGGCCTTGGCTGGAGGGCAGTTCTACCGTGATTCGTGTCGACTCTGCGATGGCAGGTTGACGGCCTTCTTCCCCATGTAATGACGGTTGCAGTTCAATGAAGCCAGACTTGGCTGGCACCATCGCAAGACTCGGCTGTGAGACCATCGGCCCTGTCTCGCTCTGTTCCCGTATCCATTTCCTCAACAGATTGGCATTGATGCCATGCGATAACGCGATCGCTGCGACCGAGACATGGGGTTGCTGACATTGCGCCACCAATCTGGCCTTGTATTCGTTCGTGTATCGACGGCGGCGTCGACGGCCTGATGAAGACTCTTCTGGAATTAAAAGCATAAATGCCCACCTATTTGCGTGGACACGTATGCTCCTGCATCGCTCTTACCCGTTCAAGGTGCCTTCACCGGACGGTTACGATGCTGCGAAGGCCCGCGAAAGGACGAACCCAGGACGTTGCTGCCGGCGTTGACCGCAGTAACGTTCCCCCTTCGCCGCAGTAACATTCCCCATCCTCCGCAGTAACGCTCCCCTTGGATTTCTTAAAAATCTTTCTAAAACATGAGGTTAGGGTCGGTTTGAAAAACCGATCCATGATTTATCCAAGAGATAATCCACTAGGCGCAGGCTTTTGTAGCCTTTGCCCTTCGGCCTTTGGCCGAGGTTTTACGCCAAAGAGGAGATGTGATTGCGTTCGACCGAAGGTAGTTTTAATTTATAGCCCCACTTGAAAACCCTCTTCGAAAAACAATTTATTATAAAATTTTCCATGAGTGATTATCGGCCGAATTTCATAAACCAGTCAGTGCTTCCTGATGGAGCACAACCGTCACAAGAGTAAAAAGGAGGAGTGATGAATCTAACGGGGTCTGCAAACCTTAGCGCTATTCCTGACCGAACGCCAAATCGGCAGTGCTGGCTATTGTTCCGTGTTGGAACACTTTCCAGACTTAAAGAGCTTCAGAGAGGAAAAGTTTATATGAATAGCGTTCAATACTTTTCCGAGCTTGAGGGCGAGCCCTTAACAGGATTAAGAAGGGACTTTTTAGAGAAAAACTATTTAAAGCTTCATTCAAGAAAAACAGCAGAAAAAGTAAGCGAGATATTTTTAAACATAGGGGGAAAAGAAATTTCGCTTGGAGATGATGCAACCATGCACTTAGACCTTCCCAACCCGAGCAATATATTTATCTTTTGCATGTCGGCCTTGGCTGATGGCCCCAATGGAAAAATCCCTGGAGAACTTCATGGTGAAGTCTTGCTTAGTAGCAGATTCATGGAGCTAGGCAGTCATCTAATGATTATTAGAAACAATGCTGAATTTTCAAAAAGATTAAGCAAAGCGATCCGCTCCAATCCTCATCTATACAATTCAGATTTTTTTGAAGGAGGACATGGCCAAGTCGAGTACATAGATATGGCAAATCACAGTGGTCTTGTAGGGCTATTTCGAAAAGACATAGAATTCGCGTGGCAGAGAGAATATAGAATTTGTTTGGGAGCCAAAACAGAAGCGCTAAATCCAAAAGGGGCTTTAGAGTTAGACATTGGGGACATAAACGATATAACGGAGATATTACCTACAGACAAAATGATCTCATCGCCCATAAAACTGAGGCGCGGGATAATCAAGATAGTCGATGGAGTAGCGACACATCAATATGTAGAGGATCATCAAACAAGAGAAAACTAAATACAACACACTGGACTCGATCAGCGAGCACCAGTTTTCTCGCCTGCCCCTCATTTGTTAACAAACAGCAGTTGTCGCGACACGGCTGGACGAACAAGAAATAGCCGGTCTCTTTACTTTGGCGTAAAACCGCTTTTAAAACGTCTGCGGTTCGCTGCGTTGGTAGCTGCCTTGCGTCATGCAGCGTTCGACCAAGGCATCCCGATCTTTTCCTTCTGGCAACGTCTTCCAGCGATCGGGGGAACATTCGGCACCGGCTGATGCAGCGGGAGCCGGGCCCGTGGCAGACGTGCCTGGCGCAGTGACGGCTGGCGTCTGCGCAGGCGGCGTAACGTCCTGCTTGTCGCCGCACCCAGCCAGTGCTGCTGCCAGAAACCCCACCATGACCGCATTCCTGAACCCCTGCATACCTCTTCTCCTTGGCGGCATCCGCGACGCCTGAAATCAATCAACAGCCCAAATTTTAGCGGCTAAAAAAATGATCAATCTCGCAGGATGCCGTCTTGTCACGAAACCCATCCACCCGACCCATCATAGGCCGACATGCGTTGCCGGTTGAAAGACGCCAAGTTATTGACACTTGAGGGGCGGCCAGTCACTTAATCGTCATCTGATGAAAATGAGTAGTCAGGCAATTCCATCCCTTCCGCACAAGCAGTAGCGAAGCGCGATTGATAAGCCCGATTCCATGCCGATTACAACGCGATTTTCCACGATTGCTGCGCGACTTAGCCGATTTCACAACGACCGACATGCAATCGACATTCGATAGCGGCAAAGCGGCGAAAGAATCTGTTTTGGCTATACGGAGAATCGCGGCTGAAATGCGGGCAGGATGGGTGAAGTAGGCCCACCCGCAAGCGGGTTGTCCTTCTTCACTGTCCCTTATTCGCGCCGGGGGCACTCAACGGGAATCCTGCTCTGCGAGGCTGTCCGGCTACCGCCGAAAAGGAATGCACTGCCCCCATGAGTGAACCAGTCAACTCAATCATCAGAAATTCGGGTTGATATTTTTTATGCCTTTGATACCATTTCCACCAAGCCCTTAAACGGTATCAGTGATGGCAAATTTGCATATTAGAAATTTATCGGATGAAGTGCACCAGGCACTGAAAATTCGAGCGGCGTTAAACGGAAGAAGCACCGAAGCAGAAATCCGTGAGATTTTGATCGCGGCAGTACAACCGCTGGACTTAGAAGAAATGGGCCGTGCGGTCGGGCTGGAAAAGCCAGCGAAGCAATAAAAATTCCGTGCAGGGTTGCACGGCACACACCAATCTCAACAATATCTTGCAAGGGCGTGATGGTGTCGCCCGGGCGGGTACCTTGACAGAGTCGTGGCGAACTGTCTCGTGATGGCCCAACCCCATGACCAGCCTTGACGGCGTTGTGGGGCAGATTAGCCGCAATAGCTAACCACATCACATCGAGGTACTCGACCATGAGACGCATCCGCCTTTTAGCGGCTAAATCCGCTATGGCCGTTGCAATCGCAACTGGCTTCATCACCACACCAACCTACGCGGGCATCCCTGTCATCGACGGCGGTAACCTGGTGCAGAACATCATGTCTGCGATGGAAGCGGTCGCCCAAACCGCCAAGCAGATCGAGCAATACCAGACCCAATTGCAGCAGTACGAAAACATGCTGCAAAACACGCTGGCACCGGCTGCATACATTTGGGATCAGGCACAGACCACCATCGACCGACTGATTGCCGCGCAGAACACGCTGGCCTATTACGAAAACCAACTTGGCAGCCTGGATCGCTATCTGTCCAAGTACCAGGACATTGCGTATTACCGTAGCTCCCCATGCTTCAACGGCAGCGGCGGCTGCACGCCTGCCGAGGAAGCCGCGATGGCAGAAAACCGCCGCCTGGCATCGGAGTCGCAGAAAAAGGCGAACGACGCCTTGTTCCAGACGATCAGCGACCAGCAAAAGGCATTGCGTAACGACGCTCGCACCCTTGAGCGTTTACAAACCGCAGCGCAAGGGGCCAGCGGCCAGTTGCAGGCCATCGGCTACGCCAATCAGCTTGCCAGCCAACAGGCCCACCAGCTCTTGCAAATCCGCACCATGCTCACCGCCCAGCAGAACGCAGAGGCGGCGCGCATCGCTGCCGAACTGGATGCCGAGGCCCAGGGCGAAGCGATGGAAGAAAGAATGCGGAAATGGGACTTCCTGCCGAGTTCACCGGATCGCTACTAAGGGAGACAGACAAATGAAAAAAACCATCCTTCTCGCCCTTGTCGTCGGCTTGGCCGGTTGCAGTGATGCGATGCCCGAACCCAACGCTGCCACCTGCGCACCTGGTGCTTATGAAGAGGCGCTGGCGGAGATCAAGAGCAAGTCCCAACGCCTGGCTTTCACGGAGGAATGCAAGAGCTTCCAGCGTGCCGAGACCATGCGGAAATGGGAGTTCAAGCCCAGTTCACCTGATCGCTACTGAGGAGGCCACATGAAACGCATGATTCTTGGCGTCCTGGCCGTCGGCACGTTCGCGTTGAGTGCCGAGCCAGCCTTTGCCGATGGCTTATCCAGCAGCAACGTCATGAACGACGTGCTGGATCGTTTTCACGATGCGGCGGCCACCTGGGGGCCTGCGATTCAATCCGCTGCCTCGCGCCTGTTCTGGTCGCTGGTCGTGATCTCGATGGTGTGGACGTTTGGTCTGATGGCCATGCGCAAGGCAGACATAGGCGAGTTCTTTTCGGAGCTCGTCCGCTTCACCATCTTTACCGGCTTCTTCTGGTGGCTGCTTACGCACGCGAACACCGGCATGAATCTGGCTGGGACGATAGTCGCGTCACTGCAAACCCTGGGTGCCGAAGCCGGTGGACTGTCGAACAACAATCTCGGGCCTTCCAGCATCCTCGATCTTGGTTTCGAGCTGTACGACAAAACCGTCCAGGCAACGACAAAACTCGGGTGGCGCAAGCTGGCCACCGCCTTAACCATGGAGCTGCTGGCCATCGCCTTAACCATGGAGCTGCTGGCCATCGCCGTCTTGATCGTCCTGGCGCTGATCGCGATCAACCTGCTGCTGGTCACGGCATCGGCGTGGATTCTGCTTTACGCCGGTGTTTTCTTCCTGGGCTTTGGCGGCTCGCGTTGGACTTCGGACATGGCGATCAACTACTACAAAACCGTGCTGGGCGTCGCTGCCCAACTGAGGGCCATGATTCTCCTGGTCGCCATCGGCAGGCAGTTCATCAACCACTATTACGACCAGATCAGCGAAGGCATGGCATCGCAGGAACTGGCCGTCATGCTGGTGATCTCCTTGATCCTGCTGTTCCTGGTGAACCGTGTGCCCGCGATGATCTCCGGCATCGTCACAGGGGCCAGCGTGGGTGCAATCGGCAGCGTTGGCAGCTTTGGTGCCGGGGCGGCAGTAGGAGCCACTATGACAGCCGCCAGCCTGGCTACAGGTGGTGTCGCAGCGGCTGACAAAGCCATGATGGGAGCCGCAGGCGTGGGGTCGGCGGTTCAGGCTGCAATGCAGAAAGCAGCGGGAAGCATGAGCAACGGCGGCGATATGCCGGGCCTAGGCTCCGTGAGTGGGAACGCGGGCAGTAAAAGTGATGCCGCCGGTACGGCTGGTAGTTCACCGTTCGCCCAGGCCGCAGGCTTTGGAGGCAGTGGAGGTGGTTCAGGCGGCGGTTTCTCTCGGGCAGCGAAACTGGCAGCAGGCACCGTAGGAGAGCTTGCCAAGGGTGCGGGTGCGGCAGTCAAGCAAAGTGCGCAACAGCGCGTCAGCGAAACCGCAGGCGGGAAACTGGCGGCCTCGATCCGCGCGAGCATGGAACCAACCAAGGCCGACAACCCTGATGCTGCTGCATTCGATGGCGACAGTCTGGGCGGTGCCGAAGCCACTGGCGGCGATAACGGATGGATCAACCAAACCGGAGGATTCTGCAATCTGTCAGAAGCCGATCAAGCCAAGGCAGCGGAATCCCACGCTGAATGGCAGGCCAAAAGTGAAGGCAATACGTTCGACGTCGAGGACTATGTTTCGTATGTCCAGGAGCGGCAGCAGGAGCGCAACTCGGAAATTGATGCATTCGTGAACCGTGACAACAGGAGCTGAAGCAATGACAGCACCCTACCTGGCAGCGTTCGCCATACTGGACGAACATACCGTCGAACCATGCTATTTCGAGCCGGTCGACGCCCTATCCTGCGATGAGACCGTCGATGCGGCAGCAGAGAGCGCGGCGTTCGTCTCACGGCCCAACGGCTCGCAAGAACACGACCGCATCAAGCCCGAGACACGGGCAGCGGTTAGCCATATCACTAACGACAAAAGCCCGTTTGCCGAAGCGGCGGGACTGTAAAGCGCACGGGGCAGGTGTTGCCACACCGACCCCGTACTTCCATTTGCACCTGATAGGAGGTGGATCATGGCAACTATGAATAGTAACGAAGCGGTCGAGGCTGTGCATCATGCAGCGGCTCTGCTAGGCGACCTGAAATGGCTAGACCAGGACACGGCGCGTCAGCTTTCACCAATGGCCGAAGCGGTGGCCAATATGTTCGTCGTGCTTTTTTACCAGGCGGAAACTGGCCAGGCGACGCAGGAGGATTTCCGTGATGCCCTGGCGGCAATTCAACAGACGCTGCCCCCGGCGTAGGCGCTGCGCGAAGCGGTAAGAATAAGAGGAATATTATTATTCTTACTGGATTATTTTCCGTAGAACGACAAGGGCGACCCGGTGGTCGCCCTGTTTACTCCTCGGCAGGCCACTCCCTGCCTACCGGTGGCGCATCGACCCATTCGCGCTCTTCGGGCGGCAACGGGTATGTCCCTGAGGATTCTAGGCCTTCCAGCAACTCACCCATCGTATAGCGTGGCGGCCATTGCCTGGCGGCGTGCAGCAGTCGCAGCACACGCACCGCATCACCTGACAGGTCATAGACCAGGATGTAGTTCCGATGGGCTACCAGTTCCCTGGTGCCAGGTACACGCCCCGTCCTGCCAAGGTTGGGATGGTCGATCAGCAGGCTGGCTTTTTCTGAAAATAGCTCATCCAGGGCCAACGCCGCTGCTGGGGCGTGCTGCACGATGTATTCGCGTATCTTCTTCCTGTCGGCGTGCGCTTGCCGTGTCCAGACCAGCTTCACGATTCTGCGGGGCTGCTGGCCAGCTTGCGGCGCACCTCAGCACGCCAGGCTTCGGCCTCGGCTTCAACTTCTACGGCGGCGATCACGTCACCAGCGTTGGCTGCATCCAAGCCGACCTGCACCTGGCGACGGAACCAAGCATCATGCGCAGCCGCTTCCTCCTGCTGCCGAACGAAATCACGCATGAAGTCGCGCAACAACTGGGCGCTGCTGCGGTCGCGTGCCTTGGCAGCGTTGGAGAACTCGGCTTTCAGAGACTCATCGACTCGGAAGGTGAAGGTAGCTTCGCTCATGGCGCAACCCCAATGTGTTACATGGTTAGTGCAATATAACACGAGGCTGATGCTGCCGTGCGATCATAGGGTCGCCCTTATTTTTGCCTCTGCGGGCCACCGCCTTCGTACCGATCCGGTTGCCAACATTTCGCATTCGCTTGTACGTTCTCTGGACGGATCAGAACACCAGCCACAGCAAGTATCATACCGACTAGTGCTTCCGGCATTTATGGGCGTTGATTACTGGCGCGACAGAAACAAGGAACTCAAATGGCCATGAAAAACCCACCGCATCCAGGACTACTCATTCGAGAGGATGTAATGGCTCCCCTGGGTTTATCATTGGTTGATGCCGCGACCAAGTTTGAAGTGGAAGCCAAGTATCTGTCTGCGGTGACAGAGGGTCGCGAACCTGTAAGCGCTGCACTGGCGGTTAATTTGGAAAAGGCCGGAATCAGTACAGCAAGAACATGGTTTGCAATGCAGCAAGCATTTGATCGAGAGAAAAAATCATGAATCAACCAAACCAAGACGACCAAGTAGAGCCATTTTTTATCACAGAGGAGATCGAGGCGGAAATGATCGCCAGAGGGAATGTCTTCGAACCACCAAGTCACTCAAGGACAATAAGCCACCCAGGAATCTTGAAAAATCTATCTGATGACGAGCTTGCTAAGTGGAAAGGGGAGTTTGCAGACGAAGAAAGAAACCGGCGGCGCAAGAAACCATAATTTAAGGTTAATTCAAATATCTTTTTGTCCATGCGGCATCGAGTTCTTTCAGACGATCCTTACTTAGACCTCTAGACATAGGGCATTCCTTCCACTCCGCATACCTCAAGTACCTTGAAAAATGCACTGATCTTTTAATTGCCATCCAGCCGCCGATCCTAACAACCTCATTGCGAACTCTGGCACGATTCAAATGGCCTGTATTTTCTTTAGAGTTTGCAGCTGTTTCCATCTCATAGGGAGGCAAGTCCTCTAGCCTGCAAGCCTCAGCCCACAACAAATCAATCATAATTAGACACCGCCTCCGAATACCATCATGGCATGCTAACCATGTGATAATTTCACTTCTGAGGTTGTCGTGCTTCTCTTCCTCATCCGTTGGCCCAAGACTTCCATAGCATTCAAGATGCGTGCAGCTCCCATCAAGCAAGACCCGGAGCGGTGCCCCTTGCCTAAGCAGCTCCGTGCCAAAAATCGGGTATACCTCTTGAATTTTTATATGCCCCTGCAATATTCTTGAGCATAAATCACTGAGCATTCCACATACATTTCTAACAGATGCTTGGGCCCACGATGAAGCTATACCATTGGAAGATCTAATCACTTCCTCCCTTAGCTCCTGCAAGGCCTTATGATGCGCTATTTGATAATAATCGGTCGATCTTCTTCCTAGAAATACAACAGTGGCCCAATCGCCCTTTAGTTCAATCCATCTGCGCCGATACATTTCGGCCCAATCAAGACGCTGCTGTTGACGCTGAGACGATAGTATTTTTACTTGCGCACAACCAACCAGAACCAAAAGAACAGTGGCTAACGCAGTAATTTCAATTTTTGATATCCAATTCCACAATTCTTCAATCAGCATAAGCCTTTCCCTTTAAGCTTATGCCTTGCGGAATAGACAAGTCATCAAATTTTGCAGACGTAATATTATTATCCCCAACTGTACACCTAAAAAGTTCCAGAAAGAATCTATAGGCTGTCAAGTTGCATTTTTCATGCAAATTCCTGTTGCTATCTCCGCCAACCCTATTCGCTGAGGCGCATCGCATAGAATTTACATCGTAATTAAAAACAAAAGATGAAGGGGATATTTTCAACATTTTCTGGCATTGCGAGACAAGTTCACTATGCTGTCTCATTGTCATAGTGGCACTCTCCGAAATTCGTTTCGCTTGAACCAATACCCCTTTTGAATATTTAACCCCAAACGAATCCAATGACACATGGATTAATATATCTGCACCCGATTTCCCCTCTTGCGAGGCAATACCTTTGCGATGCCGCAGAACAGAAGAAGACCATTCTATACCTCCAATCCTTCCACTGAATGCAGCATCAAGCCGCCCCAGTAGGATGCCAGTCATGTCATCCTCATCTGTGACATAGCCATCCTTATATTTTTTCATGACGGCTTGAACGGCTGCATCTGCTTCATGCGCAGCCATTGAAAAATATTTTTCAATGTCCATTTTTTAGATATCAAGAATAAATTTTTATTTTAGCTTCTTAGCCAATTCATCCGCCTTCGGATGATAATACCGCATCAACATCCGTGGATCGCGATGCCCTGTAATCTTCGTCAGTTCATGCATAGGAAACACCTCCGCCAACCTGGAAGTAGCCTCATGCCGCAAATCATGAAACCGTAAATCCACCAAAAACCCATCCCGTGGCCTAGTCCCCGCGTTTTGGCACTCCACCTCATACTGCCCACGCGCCCGCTGTACAGCCCGCTCAAACGCCCGCGTCACCCCGTCAGGCCGCATAGCAAACACTGCCCCTTGCCCCTGTTCCTTGGCGTCCAACCCATCGCGTAATTCCTGCAACACAGCCACCGCCCTGGACGACAGCGGCACATCCCGCGCACTCCCGTTTTTCGTCGCCGGCAAATGCGCCACACGCCGCTCTAGGTCGATATGCTCCCAGCGTAACCCCACGATCTCCCCGCGCCGCATGGCCGTCTCTACAGCCAGCCGAATGATCGAAGGCAGCAGTGCCGATGAACTGGCCGCCATTACGCGCTCCAACTCGCCATCCTGCACCTGTCGCGCATCATCGGCCCCACTATCCAACGCAGCACCTTCCAGCGTCACCACACGCCGCACACGCGCATTATTCGCCGCAGGCTTGCGCACGACCTCGACCGGGTTGGAAAGGCTCTCCATGCCCCATTCTTTGCGTGCCACGCTGAACACATGCGACAACACCGCCAGGCGGCGCAGCACGGTAGCCGGGGCGTAGTCCTGCAACCAGGCATCGCGCAGGCTGGCAATGTCGGCACCACGGATGGACGCCAAGGGACGAAGGGCCAGCGGCAGGGTTAGCAGCATCCTGACGATGGAATCCTCCTGCACCTTGCCTTTCTTGTGAGGCACGATCTCGGCCTGGTAGCGTTCCAGGGCTTCGCGCAGCGTGGTGGACTCGGCTTCGCCGCGACTCAGCCACACGCCTCGCGCCATCTCGGATTCGATCATCTTGGCCCAGGCTTCCGCCTCGGCCTTGGTGTTGAAGGTCTTGCTCTGCGCGGGGTAGCCCCGCTTGCGTATCTGCGCTTCCCATTGATACGGGCCGCGCTTGCGAAAAGTTGCCATGCCACAACGTCCAAAATCAGTGTGGCAAAATTGTGGCAAATAACCGCTAATCAGTCAAAAACCATTGATTTTATTGACTTGCAATTAGCGTTCGCAATGCGAAGGTCGGGAGTTCGATCCTCCTCCGCTCCACCAAAATTCCCAGTTAAAAAGGCACCACATTTTCCAATGTGGTGCCTTTTTCGTTTCTAGCCGGTGTTTGCCCTTCTTCTCCCGGCCGAACCAGCATACAGTCGGCGCCCATACGATCCGGTAGAAGCATACCTATCGGATCGCCGCCCATAACGCGTCGCTCGTACCGCCGTTTGTTCCAATGGACAGGGAAAATCCGGCAATATTGCCGTTAATAACTATTCGAACTTGAAGATTTTCTTCCAGTCGTTCTTCATGCTGATGATGGACCAGTTCTTGGAAACGGCTTCGTCATACAGATTCTGGGTAAAGGTGCCGACTTGCGTGTCGGGCAGTCCCTGGGCAGGCCCATACGCATACTCACGCTTGGCATCGTCGTGGAACACCAGCATGCCCAGCCGGCGACCGGGGCCGCTGGTGGTGTATTCCAGCATTTCGCGATCACCCGTGGAATTGCCTGCAGAAAAATGTGGCCGTTTGCCTATGAATAGGCCTATGCCCCTGGCCTTGCCACCGAAATCGTCATTGAAGAACAGCGAGGGCTGCAATGCTAGAAATGCCTTGCCATCCTTGTCATATTTGAATTGTGTACCAAACGAGGTACCGGCAATCTGTTCAACGGGAATGCCATAGACAGCGTCACTATAAGTGCGGACAAAGTCCTGGCCACCACCAGTGACGATGTAGGTTTTATAGCCATTCGCACGCAGGTATTCCATCAACTCCAGCATGGGCTGATAGATCAGCTCAGTGTACGGCTGCCCCCAGCGCGGGTCGCGGGCACTGGCCAGCCACTTTTCAATATCAGCCTGATATTCCTCGACACTGAGACCATCAAGAGACAGTATCGCCACACGGAAGATGTCAGCGGTAGAGAGCGCGCTGATTTTCTTCATGTCGCCGCTCAATATCGTCTTGAACGGCTCCTGCTCGGCGAACGGCGGATTTTTGGCGACAAGGTCGTTGACCTTGCTCAGAATGTACAGGTACTGGGAATACAACGGGTGCTCCACCCAGAGCGTACCATCCTGGTCGAACGTGGCAATTCGATCTTGCAGGGGAACAAAATCCTTGGAGCCCTCGACTGTGGTGTCCTTGACGAAGTCCAGAATGCTGCTTTTGGTCTTCCCCTCATTCCAGGATGGCAAGGGATCTGCAAGGTTCGCTGCCGGCGCCACATTATCCGCATACGCAGCAGGCAATACTGTCAACAGCACCGCTGCCGTCAGGCAGCGCGAGAACTCACGAATCATAGCCACATCCTTTTTTTGAATTGAAACCCAAAATGGCATTCTTCATGCCCAACAGTTTCAATATAGCGGCAGTCAGGACTCTTTTCGGAGCATTGCCTGCCACAATGCATGCAAATCGTCAAAAAGAAAGAAAAAACATCGCCCGCCAGTCAGAGGAATGAGTCATATTCCCATATGGAGAACGCGCAACCCATAGGCGAGACGACGTCTCCCCATATTTCAGTAGCGGGCGGCTTTTTTTGAATGCCGCGCTTCTTTTCAGTGCGACGGAGTTGCGCGCGCAGACGCAGTATCTCGCTTTTTGCCTCGAGCAGTTCGCTGACGGCGTAACCGCGTTCGGTCACCTGCCCGAGGGTCTGTCAGAGATTTCGTGTTTAAGGCATAACATGCACTCAAGGAGTGATGATGCCCCGCAAGACGAAAACGCCACCGCCCGTATTACCGGTGATTCCAGCCGAACTGCTTGAGCAGTTCGGCAACGGCCCGATGACGGCTGAAGCCATCAACGCGGCGACGCTGGCCCTGAAGAAGGCCTTGATTGAACGAGCGTTGGGTGGTGAACTCAATCATCATCTGGGTTATCCACCCGGCGCAGCCAAGCCCGCCACGGTTACCAATCAGCGCAATGGCAAGGGAACCAAGACGGTGCTGACCGAGGACGGCCCGATCCGCATCGAGGTTCCCCGTGACCGGGACGGTAGTTTCGAGCCCATCCTGATTCCGAAGCACGAGCGGCGTTTCACGGGTTTTGACGACAAGATCATTGCCATGTACGCCCGTGGCATGACGGTGCGCGAGATCCAGGGTTTCCTGCTGGAGCAGTATGGCATCGAGGTCTCGCCCGAGTTCATCAGCTCGGTCACCGACGAAGTCATGGCCGAGGTGACCGCCTGGCAGGCCAGGCCGCTGGAGATCATGTACCCGGTCGTGTTCTTCGACGCCCTGCGGGTCAAGATCCGCGAAGAGGCGGTCGTGCGCAATAAGGCGGTCTATCTGGCCCTGGGCGTCATGCCCGACGGAACACGCGACATCCTGGGGCTGTGGATTGAGAACACCGAAGGCGCCAAGTTCTGGATGCGGGTCTTCAACGATCTGAAGACTCGCGGTGTCCAGGATATCCTGATCGCCGTCACCTATGGCCTCAAGGGCATGCCTGAGGCGCTGGCAGCGGTATTCCCGGCCACGACCCTGCAAACCTGCATCGTCCACCTGATCCGCAACAGCCTGGATTACGCCGGTTGGAAGGATCGCAAGCCACTGGCCGCAGCCATCCGTCCGATCTACACCGCGCCCAGTGCAGAGGCGGCCTTGGCCGAACTGGAAGCGTTTGCCCAAGGCCCTTGGGGGCAGAAGTTCCCAACGGTTGCCGCCGCCTGGCGTCACGCCTGGGACCGCGTCATTCCCTTCTTTGCCTTCCCGCCAGCGGTGCGAAAGGTCATTTACACAACCAATGCCATTGAGAACGTCAACGCGCAACTGCGCAAAATCATCAAGACACGTGGCCACTTCCCGAGCGATGAGGCCGCTACCAAACTGATCTGGCTGGCTCTACGTAATATCACTGCCAAATGGAGCCGCTCCGGCCACGATTGGAAGACAGCCATGCGGGATCGAAGGCCGGTTCGAGCGTTTCACCAGCGCGCACAAGGATGAGGCAGGCGTTGATTTCCTGCGCCGCTCGCTGAGCTACGTGCGGGATCAGCTCGGACTTCCGGCCGCCGATTTCCTGCATGAGATGGTGGAAGGCATCCTGGGCTGCAACTATCCGGTGCCGCCCAGGATGCTGAACATCAGCGAGCAGATCGTGCGCCAGTATCTGGCCAGGGAGATGGCGGGCGGCCTGGTGTCGGCCAGGGATATGGATATGTTCGCAGTCGAGGGCGGCACCGCCGCGATGACGTATGTGTTCGATACGCTGAAGCAGAATCAGCTCGTCAAGGCAGGTGACAAGGTGGCCATCGGCATGCCGGTGTTCACCCCCTATATCGAGATCCCGGAGCTGGATGTGTATGAGCTGGAGAAGGTGTCGATCAATGCTGACCCGGATGCCGGCTGGCAGTATCCCGATAGCGAGCTGGAAAAGCTGAAGGACCCCGCCATCAAGATTTTCTTCTGCATCAATCCAAGCAATCCGCCTTCGGTCAAGCTGGATGAACGCAGCCTGCAGAAGCTTGCCGATATCGTCCGCAATGACCGGCAGGATTTGATCATCCTGACCGATGATGTGTATGGCACTTTTGCTGACGATTTCCGTTCGCTGTTTGCTGTCGCTCCGCAGAATACGATACTGGTCTATTCCTATTCGAAGTATTTCGGGGCAACCGGCTGGCGGCAGGGGACGATCGCACTGCATCGCAACAATGTGCTGGACCGGCAGCTGACCCAGCTGCCGCAAGAAGCCAAGGCGCTGCTGGAACGACGCTACGCGACGATTACGACGGATGTTTCGGCGCTTTCTTTCATCGACCGCCTGGTGGCTGACAGCCGCACCGTGGCGCTGAATCACACCGCCGGGCTGTCCACGCCGCAACAGGTGCAGATGGTGCTGTTTTCGCTGTTTGCGCTGATGGACGGACACGATCACTACAAGGCGACACTGAAACAGTTGATCCGCCGCCGTCAGGCTGCGCTCTATACCGAACTGGGCATTGCGATGCCGGATGACGAGAATTCGGTCGATTACTACACGCTGCTGGATCTGGAGAAGATCGCTGATCAGCTCTACGGCAAGGCATTCGGGAGTTGGGTGAAGACCCGTTTCGCCCCCAACGAGTTGCTGTTCCGGATCGCCGATGAGACCGGCACCGTATTGCTGCCCGGCCGGGGATTCGGTACGCAGCATCCCTCAGGGCGCGCATCACTGGCCAATCTCAATGAATACGAGTATGCCGACATCGGTCGTGCGCTGCGCAAATTGGCCGAAGCGTTTTATGCCGAGTTCAGCGCTGCGCAGAAGTCCTGAGTGAAGCCTCGGGCCAGCGCATGCCCCCCCCCCGCGCCGGCGCTGCCCGAATCAATCTGCAGCAGGCAAGCCGCAGTCTCGCCAACCATTCGTCTTTGCGCAAAAAATGCCCTTCCCTCCGCCCTGCCCCACGAGAGTTGGGCATACAGGCCGATCCGGTATGGCAAGCGCTCGATGACGCGGCCATCGCGGCGATTGCGCGAATCAGCAGCGGCTACCGTTTAGAAAGGACGTTTTTTGCCCGTGCTGCGGCTTGTTGCACCATGAGATGAGGATGTTTTTCGCAGCGCGTCACGACAGGCATCAAATGCGCCGCCGGACGAGCCGCAATCTCGCGGCATAAGGCTTCCGGCACATAGATATCTTCGTCTCGCACCAGCAAGGACAAGGCCTGTGCATCAGTGAGGTCCAGCGAAGGGATCAGCGCCGGCAATACTTCCTCGGCCTCAGGGGTGTCCAGCAGTTGCTGGCAGAGCTGGCGCAATGCCGGCTGGTCTGCAGCTACCCACGCCTGGTCGGGAGCCACCTCGTCCAGCATCTCCCCTGCTGCACAGGCTTGCCGGGCCGCGCTCAGGAAATGTTCGATATCGCCATAGACCATACGACTGTCGCCATCGTGCGTCAGGAAAAGCACAGCGCCTTGCAGAGCGCTGCAGCCCAGGACGATATGGTGGCTGCTGGTATCCGGGTCATCAAGGATGATGCCTTGCAACTCACGCACCAGCGGGTGAAAACTGCGAAATTGTTCCGTCTGCGTGGCCGCGTCCTGCTGCGTCAACAAGCCCAACGTCCGTCGCCCCGCTTCCCAATCCGCGATTCGCTGAAAGTAGAGAGAGAGCTTTTCCGCCAGCGCTGCGTTACCGGCCAGCGCGATCAATCCAGCATTCATGCCTTGCAGCCTTTTCCCATAGTCAGTTTCAGAACAACGTGCTGATTGCCATGCGCAAGGGATTGTCAGCGGAACTCAACAGCTTGATCGCCAGGGCGCAACAGACAATCACCACCATCGGCCTGACCAGTCTTGTGCCTACCTTGACCGCACAGCGCGCCCCCAGCTGGGCGCCTGCAAATGCCCCGACTGCCATGGAAATGGCCAAGGGCCAGACGATGGCGCCTTTCAGAAGGAAAATGAACAGGGCACCAAGATTACAGGAGGCGTTGGCGAGTTTCGTGAAGCTGACTGCCCGCATCACAGGCAAGCCGCATAGCAGCGTCAGCCCGACCATGAAGAACGAACCCGTGCCCGGGCCGAAGACACCATCATAGAAGCCCACCACCGGCGCGACGGTGATGGCGAACATCAATAGCGTCATGCGCTTTTTGCGTTTGTCGTCATCCAGCCTGGGGGCAAAGGTAAAGTAAGACGCCACCAGCAGCAAGAGCACAGGAATGCTGGCTTCCAGCCAGTTTTTGTCCACATAGCTGACCACCAATGCGCCCAGCACACCGCCCGCCATGGCGCAAACCGCCAGAACGCGGCCTGTTTTCCATTCGACCAGCCCTTTGCGGGCAAATGCCACAGTCGCCGATACCGACCCGGCCGACGCCTGGAATTTGTTGGTGGCCAGCGCCGCCACCGGATCCATCCCTGCCAGAAACAAAGCCGGCACGGTAATCAACCCGCCGCCACCGGCAATGGCATCGAAAAATCCGGCACAGAATGCGACTGCCGTCAGGATGGCAATGAGGTCAATGTCCATGGCGTAACAGGTGAGAGCCCGGTTGTGCGAAAAGTCTTTTTGATGAAGCGCCTGTGCATACGCCCGGGCGAACAGACGGTAACGCAAGCAGAACGTCACACGCTACCGCCCTCAAGAATACTCCTGCCACGCTGTCTCTGGGAACCTGCCATCCGGGCACCACATCGCCCTCTCCCCCCCGCTGTTCCCGTTTCATTCCTGCTCACTGGGCCACCGCGCAATACATGCATGGAATCTATATAGACATTCCCAAGGCACCCAATATCAATATAGAAATTCGGTTGTTGGCCCGGCCGCGCTAAAAATCAATAATGCATTTCTCAGAGCCGAATTCACCTTCCGTTTTTATATGGTTTCCGACGATGGCATATGCATTTCGCCTGGAACATATCTCCAAGTCATTTAATCGTGGCAAGGAAATATTGCCAGCACTTTCCGACATTTCCCTGGACATCCCCAGGAACTCTTTTTTTGGCATTGTCGGAACATCCGGCGCCGGCAAAAGCACCTTGTTGCGGCTATTGAATCTGCTGGAACGTCCGGATAACGGAGAAATCTATTTCCAGGAACAACGCCTGACGAATCTTCGTGGCGCAGCATTGCGACACTACTTGAGCCGCGTAGCAACGATTTTTCAGCATTTCAATCTCTTTCACAGCCAGACAGTAGTAGAAAACATCGAATTCCCCTTGTCCGTACGCGGTGTAGGGCGTGCGGTGCGCCGCCGCAAAGCCATGGAGCTGATCGAACTGGTCGGCCTGCAAGGCAAGGAAAATGCCTATCCTTCCCAGCTGTCCGGCGGCCAGAAACAACGTGTGGGGATTGCCAGGGCACTGGTGGCCGACGCCGAAGTCCTACTTTGCGATGAGGCCACCAGCGCCCTGGATTCCGAGACGACGACGATCATTCTGGATTTGCTGCTGCAGCTCAAACAACAGCTGAACCTGACCATCGTTCTCATCACCCATTCATGGGATGTCGTGCGCTATGCGGCTGATTCCGTCACGCTGATCCAGTCAGGCCGGATTGTCGAGGCCGGAAAAGTGCGTGATCTGCTGCACGATGCGGACTCCTACCTGGGCCGACAACTGTTGCCGGCACCGGATCTTGGGCATGCGCCACGCCCTGGCTGGGTGCGCTATGACCTGATCCTTCCCGATATCCACGCGCAGGGCTCTTTTCTCTCCGATGCGGCCCGGCATCTGGATCTGGCATCCGCCGTGGTGTCTGGCGGCGTGGAACGCCTGGGCGGTGTCGATGCCGCCCGCTTCAAAGTGGATTTCGATTTTCGCGGCAAACCCTCAAACCTGATGCACTCGCTCTCTTCCATTCTGCGTGAAAAAAGCATTGTGCTGGGAAAGGTCACTGAAACATGAACCCCCGCGATTGGACGATTTATCTGCCCGATTTCTGGGAAGCCTTGGGCCAGACGCTTTACATGACATTCTTTTCGGGAATTCTGGTCATTACGCTGGGAATCGCTGCCGGATTGGCGCTTTATTTGACGGCGCCGAATTCCTGGTGCCCCAGGCCATTGGTCTATCACATTCTCAATACGATTGTGAATACCGGCAGATCCATTCCATTCATCATCATGATTGTGATCCTGATACCGGTAACACGCTGGATTGTCGGTACACCATTAGGCCCAGTGGCAGCGCTGGTCCCTTTGACATTCGGATTCACGCCTTTCTTTTCCCGCTTGATAGAAGCCAATTTACGTGAATTGGATCAAGGCAGGATAGAAGCCGCCCGGGTCATCGGCGTGACCACTCCGCAATTCATCTTCCGCATTCTCCTGCCCGAATCCCTATCCGGAATCATTGCGTCGGCCACCATCATTCTGGTCGGGCTGGTAGAAGGCACGGCTGTGGCAGGCGCCATCGGTGCCGGCGGCGTGGGCGACTTTGCGCTGACCTTTGGCTATCAACGCTGGTTCGTCGAGCTGATTTTCATTGCGGTGATCGCCATGGTGCTCATCGTGCAGATGATCCAGCTGAGCGGTGACGCCTGGATTCGGCTGCGCAAACACAAACGTTAAGGTCGGCGCCCCCCAGCTGCCGTTTCGACTTTCCCCGCCTCCATACAAGGAACATACGATGTCTCGCCAGATTTTCCGCCCTGCCAAACGCAAATCCTTGAGCACCTTGCTGACACTGGCCGCCGTGACGCTGAGCGGCCTGCCTGGCGGTATGGCCATGCAGGCCCACGCCGCTACCCCGCCGGTCTCCAGTGAGCCGCTCAGGATATATGTCACCCCTACCCCGCAAGGCGACATCTTGCGTTACGTGCAAAAACTGGCGGATGCCGATGGCAGCGGCCTCAAACTCAAGGTCATAGAGAGCAGCCAGGGTTTGGACGCCAACCAGTTGCTTTACAAGGGCGATGTGGATGCCACCCTGTTTCAACACCGGCCCTTCTTCGATTCCTGGATAGCGGCACACCCCGAAGCCCAAGGCAAGCTGGTCAATGCCGCGACGTTGCTGGTCAACGTTTTCGGCCTGTACTCGTCTCGTTACGGCGCCATCAAGGATATTCCGGACGGCGCCTCCCTCCTTGTCCCCAATGAGCAGACCAATCTGCCACGCGCCCTGTTCATCCTGCAGCAAGAAGGTCTGCTGGAATTAAGCCACCCGCAATCCGATGGTTCGTCTGCCGCTCTGGCCATAGATGAAAAGAACATCATCGCCAACCCCAAGCATCTCAAGTTCATTCCGACGGAAACCCGGCTGCGCGCCAAATCACTGCCGGATGTAGAGGCCTCGTTCATCAATGGCGACATTGCCCTGACGCACGACATCGACCCACGCAGCGCCCTGGCATTGGAGGACAAGCAAAACAACCCCTATGCCAACGTGCTGACCACTCGGGCGGAGCTGACCACAGACCCACGCCTCCAGCGGCTGGTGGATTACCTGGTGGGTGACTCGGTAGCGGCTTTCATCAATGAGAATTACCGCGGCTTCGTCGTGCCGGATCAAAAGCGCCTGCTGCCCTGAGCACTGCACCATTCCCCCGCATCTTCCTGTTTCCATGCACCGACCAAGGCTACCGCATGAGCACCACTCCCCCACGCCAATTGCACTTTAACGTCAACGCCTGGCTTCAGGGCTTCGTGCCTTCCGCCTGGCGCGTGCCAGAAAACGAGCCGCTCGGGTTCATCGACGTACAGCACTACATACGCATTGCCCAATGGGCGGAAAAAGGCAAGTTCGATGCCATTTTTCTGGCGGATTCCGTCACCACCGATGGCCTGGCAACCGGCCCCGTCACCGCGTTGGAACCCACGCTGATCCTGACGGCCATCGCCTTGGCCACCACGCATCTGGGCCTGGTAGCAACCGCTTCCACCACCTACAACGACCCATACAATCTGGCGCGGCGCTTCGCCTCTCTGGATCTCATCAGTGGCGGGCGCGCAGGCTGGAATGTCGTCACTACCGCAGACGCCTCGTCCGCACGCAAGTTCGGCCAGCCGGATGTGCTTGCTCACGCCGACCGCTACCGCCGCGCCGATGAGTTCACTACCGTCGTCAAAGCCCTGTGGAACAGTTGGGAAGACGACGCCCTGCTCGGCGACGCCGCCAGCGGACGCTTTGTGGATACCGCCAAACTCCATGCGGTGCACCATGCGGGTGAGTTCTTCAAGGTGGACGGCATTCTCAACCAGCCCCGCTCGCCCCAGGGGCATCCTGTGATTTTCCAGGCGGGCGGCTCCGCAGACGGCCAGTTCCTGGCTGCCCGCCATGCGGAAGCCGTGTTCTCGGCCTCGCAATCCTTTGAGGAAGCCTTGTCCTATGCGCAAGGCCTGCGCAGCCATGCGCAGGCGCTGGGGCGCCATCCAGACAGCGTCCGAATTCTGCCCGGCCTGGGCGTTTTCCTGGGCGGCACGCATGCCGAAGCGCGGCAGCGCCACCAGGATCTGATCAACCTGGTGCCCATTGAACACAGCCTGAACCGCCTGGCCGGACGGCTGGGCGTTGCGCCCGAGCGGCTCAAGCTTGACGAACCCTTGCCGCAGGACTTGCCCTTGCCCAATAACGGCAATGGCGGCCATACCTTTTTCCGCGCCATCCTCGCACGCTCGCAGCAGAGCGGGCTCACTTTGCGCGAGTTTCTCGGGGAATATGCCGCCGGTGGCGGCCACCGGGAGATTATCGGCACGCCAGACCAGGTCGCCGACGATATCGAGCACTGGTTCCGGCACGGCGCGGCAGACGGTTTCAACCTGATGCCCGGATTGCTCCCCAGCGGGTTGCAGGACTTTGTCGAACAGGTTGTTCCTATCTTGCAGCAGCGCGGCCTGTACCGCCGTGACTATGAGGGCCGCACCTTGCGCCAGCATCTTGGCCTGCCCGTCCCTCAGCCGCATGGCTACCAGACCGGCGATCTCGCCAGCACCGCCTGAACAGGAGCCAGGTCCGAGTCCCGATAGCTGTCCGCGCGCCTTGCCCCCCCATCCCTTCGCCC
>NZ_CBCSIQ010000038.1:0-23878 GCF_965139615.1 Kerstersia similis | reverse complement strand
CCCCCCATGCCCCAAGCACCGCTTCGTGCCCTCGCAGAACAACTGCATCATGCCTGGTTGCATTGCGATCCCATTGCCCCACTGACCGACACCCACCCCGGCCTGACGCTGGCCCAGGCCTACCAGATCCAGCAGTTGCTGATCCAGCTCAGGCTGCAATCCAGCGGCGCGCGCGTGATCGGCAAGAAAATCGGCGTTACCAGCCAGGCCGTGATGGATATGCTGCAAGTCCATCAACCGGATTTCGGCGTGCTGACCTCCGATATGGTCGTTGCCAACGGCGCCAGCCTTGCCACGGATCACCTGATCGCACCCAAGGCGGAAGGAGAAATCGCCTTTCTGCTCAAACGCGAGCTGGCCGGGCCCGGCGTGACCAGCGCCGACGTACTGGCTGCCACCGAGCTGGTCCTGCCCTGCTTCGAAATCGTGGATTCCCGCATCCGGGACTGGAAGATCCGGATCGCCGACACCGTGGCCGACAACGCCTCCTGCGGCTGCCTGGTCATCGGCGATCAAGGCGCAGACCCGCGCCGGATGGACTTTGGCCTGACCGGCATGGTGCTGGAGCAGAATGGCCGTGTCGCGGCAACAGGAGCCGGTGCCGCAGCCTTGGGCCACCCGGCCCAGGCTGTCGCCTGGCTGGCCAATACCCTGGGGGGCTTGGGATCCGGCCTGCTGGCGGGAGAAATCGTGTTGTCCGGCTCGCTGGCCGCCATGGTGCCCGTCGTGCCTGGGGATCACCTGCATCTGGGGCTATCCGGCATCGGCAGCGCCAGCATTTCCTTTCATTGAAGAAGGACTCTGCCACTCATGACACTCAACGCAAGCACGCGGGAAACGCTGGCGCAACACCTGGAAACCGCTGAACGGGAGCGCCGCCCGGTCACCCGTATCACCGCAGCCCACCCGCACATGGACTGGGATGATGCCTATGCCATCCAGGATCTCATCCGCGCCCGCAAACAGGCGCGCGGCCTTGCCGTCTCCGGCCTGAAAATGGGGCTGACGTCACAGGCCAAGATGCAGCAAATGGGCGTCACCGAACCCATCCATGGTTTCATCATGGCCGAGGGCGCCATCGCCAACGGCGGCGACATCCGCATGGATGAACTCATCCATCCGAAGATAGAAGCCGAGATCGCCGTCATCCTACAGCGCCCGCTAAGCGGGCCCGGCATTCATGCCGGCGATGTCCTGGCTGCCACGGCCTGCATCCTGCCCGCTGTCGAAATCATCGACTCGCGCTACGAGAACTTCCGCTTCGATCTGAAAAGCGTCATCGCCGACAACACATCTGCCGCACGCTACGTGACCGGCGATACGATTCGTCCGGCCCTGGGCCTGGACCTGCGCCACCTGGGCGTGGTGCTGGAGAAAAACGGCCGTTTGCTGGCGACGGCGGCAGGCGCTGCCGTTCTTGGCAACCCGCTCAACAGCGTTGCCATGCTCGCCAATATGCTGGGCCGCCAGGGCCGCAGTCTGCCCGCTGGCCCATTGATTCTGACCGGCGGCATCACCGAAGCCTTTCCTGTCGCCCAGGGCGACCACATACGCGTGCGTTACGAACACCTGGGCGAAGTCTCCATGCATTTCGTCTGAACTGGCCACCACGACGCACGTCCCCACTCTTCATTTTCCGTCCTTCCTACCGAACAGAACCTCATGCCCATCATTCAAGTCAGCCTGATCCAGGGCCGCAGCGAAGCACAGAAAGCTTCACTGATCCAGGCCCTCACCGATGCCGCCGAACACAGCATAGGCGCGCCGCGCGACAGCATACGCGTCATCCTGCTCGAAGTGCCCAATACCGACTTCGGCATGGGCGGCAAAACCGCCAAATCGCTGGGCCGCTGACATCCCCCGGCAGGCCGGGCGCAGCGCAAATGCCTCAATAGGAAATACGGCGTGCCTCCCCAGGCACGCCGCTGCTACCGCCCGCGCTGTCAGGTGGCCTGCTGCCTGCGGCGTGCCGCCCGCAACCGCAACTGCCCCGCTATCCCGGCCGGGAAGAAATACACGCTGAGCACAAACAACACCCCGAACCAAAGCAGCCAGCGTTCCGGTGCCGCCAAAGCCGCCAGGAAGGAACCTTCCGGCATCAGGGCAGCAATTGCCTTGAGCACATCCTGCAAATAATTCTGCGCCAGCAGAAACACCACGACACCCACCACCGCGCCATACAACGTGCCCATGCCGCCAATGACGCACATCAGCAGAATGAAAACCATCAGCTCGAAGTTCAAGGTATTTTCTGGATTGACGTAGCGATTGAACAAGGCAAACAGCGCACCCGCCAGGCAAGCCAGCAAGGACGCAAAGCACACGGCGGCCGTGCGATAGAGCACGGTACGATAGCCCAGCGCCTGCGCCCGGAATTCATTTTCCCGAATGGCCTGCAACACACTGCCAAAAGGTGAATTCACGACACGCAGCAAACCCAGGAACACCACGGCGCTGACCACGAACACCAGGTAATACATCAGCACCCGGCCCGTCAGGCGCACCTGGAACCAGGCATCGCGCGCTGCTTCGGCGGCGCCAGCAGACCCGCCCAGCCAGGCGTTCAGGAAGCGTCCTGGGCTCCAGCCCTGCAGCACCGCATCACTGAATCGCCAGGCGGGCCCCAGTTCACGCGGCACTTGCACCCGCAGGCCGTCCTCTCCGCCAGTGATGGCGTAGAGCTGGTTGACCAGACTGAGAAAGGCAAATGCCACCGCCAGCGTAACCAATGCGAAGAAGATCGCCTTGACGCGCAACGACAGCAATCCCAGCAGCAAGGACAGCACCAGCGTCAGCAATAATGCCAGCACCAGCCCGATGAATACAGCGCCTATCGAGTTGCCATATGCGCCCAGCGCCATGGCCACGCCATAAGCGCCAATGCCGAAAAACATCGTGTGCGCGAATGACACGATATGGGTATAGCCCAGCATCAAGTCATAGGAGGCCACGACAATGATGAAAATACAGATCATCCCCAGCATGGTGAACGCCCGCGTCCCATCAAACAGGAACGGGCCCAGCGCCAGGCAGAACAGGATGACCGATAGCAGCAGGCCCAGCATGCGGCTGCGCGGCAAATCGGCAGACAACAGGTTTTTCAGCATTTCATTCCCCATCGGGTGTGCCGCATGGCATGCCCTAGACCTTGATCACCGGAATCAGCCCCTGCGGGCGCCACATCAGCACGGCCACCATCAGCCCCACCGTTGCCACGGCGGCCAGCCGGGGTTCCAGATAGCCGACATACAAATTGATCAGGCCCACCATCATGGCGCCGTAGAAACAGCCGCGGATGGAGCCCAGCCCGCCCAGGATGATGACCACGATCACCGAAATCATCAGTTCGTCACCCATCTGCGGAAAAATGATTTCTCGATACATGCCCCACATGGCGCCGCCCAGGCCGGCCAGCGCCGATCCTGCCACGAACACGCCCAGAAACAGCAGACGGATCCGGTAGCCATGGATTTCCACCATTTCCCGGCTTTCCACGCCGGCACGAATCAGAATGCCCAGCCGCGTGCGCTCTATGACCCACCGCAACCCGGCATAGACCGCCAGCCCGACCACCACCGCAGCCAGACGGTATTTCTCCAGTGCCATGCCCCCGATCACCACGGCGCCGCGCAAGACCTCGGGGCGCGGCACCGGAATTTCCCGATGGCCCCAGATCACTTCGATCAGTTCGAAAATAACGATGGCGCCACCGACGGTCATCAGGATCTGCTTGAGGTGATCCCCGTACACCGGACGAATCACCAGCCGTTCAAACACCAGGCCCAGGCCAGCCGCCACCACCGCCCCCAGGCCCAAGGCACACAGCACCGCCAGCAAATTGGCGGCCGCCGAGCTGCTGCGGGCGGCATCACCCAGCCACATGCCCAGCACCGTCATGCCTGCGAAAGCCCCCACGGAGATAAAGGCGCCATGGGCAAGATTGAGCACATTCATCAGTCCGAACGTCAGACTCATGCCGGACGCCATGAGGAACACCATGGCCCCCATGGCCAGGCCACTGACTGTCAAGACCACCCATGTCCGGGGCGCCATCAGCGCCAACGGCAAGATCAGCATCAGCCCCAGCAGGAAAATATGCGGATGGGTTGACGGCAGGCGCCACAGGCGTTGCCACGCTGAAACACCCGAAGCATTCCCGGCGCTTTGTGTCGTACTGGATACAGGCATGGTTTGTCGCCCCTTATCGCGCTATTGGTGTGCGCCCAGCCCGAGGCCCAGCAATTCGTGCTGCAAGGCCTCGTCACCGGCCAGGTCAGCCATGCTGCCGGTATGCACAATGCGGCCATCGTTCATGACCGCCACGGATTCGCCCAGACGGCGCGAAAAATTGAAGTTCTGCTCGACCAGCAGGATGGATACCCGCTGCGCCTTGAGTTGCTCGAACGCAGCGGCCAGATCATTGATGATGGCTGGCGCCAGCCCCTTGGTCGGCTCGTCAACCAACAGCAGTTCCCGCGGTTCTATGACCGCCCGGGCGATGGCCAGCATCTGTTTCTGCCCGCCGGACAGGTTGCCTGCCGGACGATCCCAGAATTTTTTCAAGGGAGGGAACACACCCAGTATCCATTCGAGCCGGTCAGGATCCATGGCGCCGCTGATCGCGGCCAGCACAAGATTTTCCCTGACCGTCAGCATGCCGAAAATACCCATGTTCTCCGGCACAAATGCGATACCCCGCCTGGCAATCGCGGGAGTGGAAACGCCCTTCAGGCTCTGCCCCTGAAAACGCAACTCCCCTTGCCTGACCGTCGTCAAGCCCATGATGGTACGCAAGGTGGTGCTTTTGCCCGCCCCATTGCGCCCGAGCAATACGGTCAGCTCTCCTGCGGGCACGACCAGATCCACCCCATGCAGGATATGGTATTGGCCGATATCGGCATACACGCCCGACAACTGCAGAATCGCTTCCTGGCTGGCTTGTGCCTGAGTCATACTTCCTCCACGCTTGTGCCCAGATAGGCTTCCTGCACCAGTGGCGATGCAATCACTGCCGCCGGCTCGCCGTCAGCAACCAGCTGGCCGTTATGCAGCACAACGATGCGGTCAGCCAAGGCACGAACAACGTCCATTTTGTGTTCCACCAGCAGGATCACCTTGTTCTGCCGCTGTTTGATATCTGCGATCAGGTCAAGAATCACCGGTACTTCATCCACGCTCATGCCCGCCGTCGGTTCGTCGAACATGAACACCTCGGGCTCCAGCGCCAGCATCAGGGCCACCTCCAGCTTGCGCTGATCGCCATGCGACAGGCTGGCAACCGGCGCATCCGCACGATGCGCCAGATTGACCTGCGCCAGATAGGCAGCGGCACGCTCACTGATATCACGCCGCCTGGCGGTCATCTGCCAGAAAATATGGCCGATGCGATGGCGCGAAGCGACCGCAAGCCGGACGTTTTCCCGTGCCGACAGGCTGGGAAACAGATTCGTCAACTGGAACGCCCGCCCCAGGCCGCGATCCGCTCGGGCTGCGGCGCTCAGCGCCGTCACCTCTTCCCCTTTGACCCACACGCTGCCGGCAGTCGCCTTCAACTGACCGGAAATCAGGTTGAACCAGGTTGTTTTTCCGGCACCATTGGGGCCCACGATGGCAGTCAGCGTGCCGGCATGAAAGGCGCAGGACACGCGATCCACGGCGGTATGGCCGCCGAACCGGATCGTCAGGTCGCGGGTTTCCAGAACCGGCACGGCAGGGCTGGCACGATCTTGCCTGGACATGAACTCTCTCCTGAACGAGTCAACAGGCTGGCCGGGTGGCGGCCCGGCCAAGGCCTCAACGCGAGTTGCGCACGGGAATATTCATTTCTTCCAGCGGAATTTCACGCACCAGCTCCGGCACCCCCGCTGTCACGGCACGATCGGCGAACCAATCCTTGCGTTCTTCGCGCTTGATGCGGAAGTGGTACATGGACTGCAAGGCCTGCTGGTCCTCCGGACGGATCAGCATCTCGCCCTTGGGCGTGTCAAAGCGCAAGCCGGAGAACGCCTTCAGCAAGGCTTCGGTATCGCTGTCGCCACCGCTTTTTTCCAGCGCGGCCACAATCGCCATGGCCTGAGCAAACCCCTGGGTCGTGAAGAAGTCCGGCGCCGCCTGGTAGCGCTTGAAATGCTCAGAGACAAACCAGTCATTGATCGGATTGTTGGGCGACTCGAAATAATAAAAACCCGCTCCTTCCATGCCTTCCATATCCGCATACGGCACCAGCGCCGGCAGGATATTACCGCCGGCAGCCAGGCGAATGCCATGACGTTCCGGCTGTAAATCCTGAATGCGCGCCAGCGGGCTGGTGGCACCCGCCCAAATGGCGAAAATGAATTTTCCTTGCTCGCAATCCTTGCGGGCGGACAACGCGCCGAACAATCGTTGCGCTGCAGCAGTAAAATCCGTGGCATCGGTCGGCAGATATTCCTCATGCACCAGCTTTCCGCCCGTTGGCTCCAGGGCCTCGCGATAGGCTGCCACGCCATCGCGGCCAAAGGCATAGTCCTGGGCAATCGTGGCGACACAGACGCCAGGCTTGCCCAGCGCCACGGCGTTCGAGACGGCATCCTGCGAGGAATTGCGTCCCACGCGCACCACATAACGGTTCCATGAGGCACCGGTAATCGCATCCGCCACGCCCTCCGGCATGATCACCCGTTCATATTCTTCGGCAATCGGCAAGGTCGCCAGCGCCACGCCAGACGCTACCGGACCCACGACAATATGTGCATCATCTTCCGCATAGGCTTCCTCCACCAGCGTCCGGGCCCGCGCCGGGTCTCCCTGGCTATCCTTGCTGCTCAGCACAATATGCCGGCCAGCCACTTCCATGCTGCCCTTCGTCGCATATTCGAAACCCATCTTCATGCCTGTACTCAATTGTTGCGCATAAGCAGATAAGGGACCGGTAAAGTCAGTAACATGTACGACTCGGAATGGATCGGCAGCAAGGGAATGGCCGCTCAGGGCAAACAGCCCCAATAGCCAGGCAGCACGGCAGGATAGGCGCTTCATGGGCAAGTCTCCTCGTCGGGGCATCCAGTGCCGGCTAACCGCCATGAAATACTTTGCGGCAAGCTACCGAAACATGAATACCTAGTCATGTTCTTATGAATGACAGATGGTTTATTTCCATTCCATCACGCACGAAGCTAATTAATCTACAAGGGAAAACGCTTATGTTTCGTCACGCTAATGTCGCTTGACTCCTTTTTGAACAAGCATTAGCTTTTATGACTACTGATTCATGTTTCATATTTAAAGACCGATACATGGCTGAATCTCCTTCCAATCAAATGGCTTCCGTCCCCCGCGAATCGCCGGGTACGCCGAAAACGGCGCGTGGCGCCCGCACCCGTGCGCAGATTCTGCGCGCCGCCGAAACGACCATCGGCACACTGGGCTATCACCGTGCCGGCATCAGCGATATCACACGCGCTGCCGGCGTGGCGCAAGGCACCCTGTACTGCTATTTCTCCGGCAAGGAAGAAATCCTGCGTGAACTGGTGCGCGATATGGGACGTGAAGTCCGCGCCCATCTGGCGGCAGAAACGCTGCATGCCAAAGACAGGCTGGAAGCCGAAGAAAAAGGCCTGCACGCGTTCCTGAAATACATTCTGGATCACCCCTCGCTGTACCGCGTCCTGCAGGAAGCGCAATCGGTGGATGAATCCATCTACCGGGAATATTACGAATCCTTCGGGCGCGGCTATGTGCGCCTGCTGGCAGACGCGACGCGTAAAGGGGAAATCCGGCCCGGCAATGATGAAATCCGCGTCTGGGCGCTGATGGGCATGGCCCACTTTCTCGGCTTGCGATTCTGCATCTGGAAACAGGACACGCCTTTTGAAGCCATTATTGAAACCATAGGCGGGCTGTTCCGCCACGGGCTCGCGCTCGATCGCAAGGAGAAATCATGAGTCAGGAACTGGTGCTGACGCGCTTTCATGCCGGTATCGCGGAAATTCAACTGAACCGTCCTTCCCGCCACAATGCGCTGGTTCCTGCGCTGCTTGATGCGCTGCTGGAGGCGCTCGACGCCGTACGCGCCGACGAGCCGCGCGCCATCGTGCTGGCCGCACAGGGCAAGTCGTTTTCCAGCGGCGGCGATGTGCAGGGCTTCCATGCCGTGCCCCGCCAGGAGCGCCGCAATTATGCCCGGCAGGTGGTGGGCGGGCTCAATGAAGTCATCCTGACCCTGCTGCAATTACCCTGCCCTACCGTGGCAGCGGTGCACGGACTGGTCACTGGCGGTTCAGTCGGCCTGGCGCTGGCCTGCGACCTGGCCATCGGCGGCCCGCAGACCTCCTTTGCGCCGTGGTACACGGCCGTCGGTTTCAGCCCCGACGGCGGCTGGACCACCCTGATGCCCGAACGTATCGGCCGCGCCCGTGCGCTCTCCGTGCAATTGCTCAATGAACGCCTGGACGCGCAGGAAGCCACGCGCCTGGGCCTGCTGCACCAGTTGGCCCCGGATACCGAAAGCGTCCTGCCGCTGGCGCGCCAGATGGCGACACGCATGGCTGCCGGCCGCCCGGGCAGTGTGCGCCACACCCTGACCCAAGGCCGCCCTGACCCGCAGATCGTCGCCGCCGGCCTGGCACGCGAACTGCAGCATTTCCTGGAACAGATAGACACGGAAGAAGCCGCACGCGGCATGCAGGACTTCCTGGGTATCACGCGCCGCTGAGCCCTCGGCACGCCAGCCCTTTCCCCGAACGAGGAGACATACATGCTGTGGAAAAACCGTGTCCGGCCCTACCGCTGGCATGCCCTGATATTCAGCGCCCTGCTATTGCCCGCGCTGCCTGCCCAGGCACTGCAAACCTTTGCCGATGAAGAGCGCAACGGCGAACTGCTCGGCGAGGTCGCGCACCAGCGCTATCAGTTCAACACCCCGACCACCGTTACCTACGATCCCGACACGCTGGGCGATAACGCCGCCAATGCCCGCGTCTATGTCGCTGACATGGGCAATCACCGTATCCAGGTGCTGGATCTGGACGGACGCAGTATCGGCATGCTGGATGATGCCGACACGCTGCTGGCCGACGATAGCCCTGCCACTGTCGTGCCCAGCATCCAGGCCCCCCTGGGCATCGCCTTCCTGTCGCGCAGCGAAGCCGACGACGAGCGCCTGGCGGGTCTGTACGTGAATGATGTCGGACGGCATCAGATCCACTTTTTCCGCACGGTGGCGGGCGATGCCGACGGCTTCCGCTATGTCGCTTCGTTCGGCACCCCCGGCCACGGCGGGGGCGATGCCTTGCAGATGCCGCGCAATGTGGTGATCACGCCGCAAGGCTATATGGTGGTTTCCGACGAATTCAATCACCGCATCAAGGTCTTTCGCATCGACCCGGATCAGGGCTACCAGGCCACCCTGCTGCAAACGCTGGGCTGGCAGGACGCCACCGGCCAGCCTGTCGGCGCAGGCCCCATCATCCGCGGCACGGACCGCGATTACGGTACGCCGTCAAGCAACTATGACGACTACGCTGCCGCCCCCGAGAAACGCGATGGCTTCCGCATTCCTCAGGGTCTGACCTACTACCGTGCGGCGTCCGGCGCCACCTATGTCTATGTGGCCGACAACGGCAACAATCGCATCAAAATCTACCACCTGGATCCCGCCACCGGCCAGCTCGCGCTGCTGGACATGATCGGGCGACTGCGTGATGCCAGCAACAAGGTCGATCACCTGAAGCGGCCGCGCGGCGTCCGTACCGATGCGCAGGGCAATCTGTATATCGCCGACACCTACAACGGGCGCATCCTCCGTTTGCCCAACCTGGCCGCCCCCGGTGAAGCGCATGCCGTGCGCTATCGCGCCAGCGGTGCTGACGATGCGCGTGCCACCTGGGTCTATGGCCACCTGGGCATTCACCAGGTGGAAATGCGCAGCCCCACGACATCCGCCAAAGAAGACGCTGCCTTCCAATTGCCCAATGACCTGGTGCCGCTGGTACGCGCCGATGGTAGCATCCAGCGAGAAAACATCTGGTCCTGGGGCCTGCTTTACACCAATGCCCGTGTGCACCTGGTCAGCGACAGCGGCAATAATCGCATCAAGAAATGCTGGACCAACGACGCCGGCACCAGCCTGCTGCGCTGCTCGGTATCGCGTGGCGTAGGCACGGCGCTCAGCCACGAGTTCTGGGGCTACCCACGCACGCTGGCGGGCCAGCTGCATTCGGCCAGCGGCATGGCCTGGCTGCCTGCCAGCCAGCGCCTGCTGGTCAGCGACACGCCGAACTCACGGATCAATATCTATAACGCCGCAGGGGTCTATCAAGGCCGCTTTACCGGCGGCGATATCAGCCTGGGGGTCACCGGTATCGGCAGTTTCCGCGACCCAGTGTTTGGCGATGCCGTGGCCGTGCTGGTCGGCGCCGACCTGACCCTGCCCTGGCCCTATAGCGGCGACAGCAGCCTGCGCATTTACGATGCCAGCGGTTCGCTGCGCCATATTTTCAACCTCAATACCCGTACAAGCGGTTTGAGCGTTCCCGCCATCGGCCTGAGCAACGGCAATTATCCGGTTGCGATTTCAGTCAGGCCGCAAACGGCGACCGGCAGGCAACACGCCATTTATTTGAGCAGCTTTTCCAACCTGGTCTGGCGCTTTGACTACAACGCCGCCAGCGGCAGCCTGACACGCATCTGGTACAGCGGCGGCTCCGATACCGCCAAGGGCAGCGACCTGGGCGACAGCTGGAACCTTGGACCGGCGTTTTATCAGCAAGGCGCTTCCGGCAGTTTCGACCAGATCGGCAGCGTCCTGGCCCTGAATGACCGGGTGTATGTCACGGATCGCCGCAACCAGCGCATCCAGGCGCTGGCCCCTGCGACCGGCGCCCGCCTGGGCCAGATCGGTATCGGCGGCGGCACTTACGACCACCCCGACGGCCTGGATCCACAACGCTTCTTCCTGCCCGCCGGCCTGGCCCATGACGCCAGCCGCGACGCACTGCTGGTGGCTGACGGCTTCAACATGGTGGCGCGTGCCTGGCACAACCCGGATGGCGTCGCGCCTGACGGCAACGGGTTGATCTCGCCGGCCTATCTCGGCCACTGGCTCAACCCGGCGCTGGGCACCCGCCCCGGCGGCATGTTCGACACTGAACTCATTACCGCTGGCGGCAATAGCGTCTATGTCTTCTCGCTGATCAGCAACCGCATTACCCGCTTCGACTGGAGCGAACTGCAGCCCTGAACCGGAGGGCGGCCTCTGCAGCAGCACGCCGCCCTGTCATTCATCCATTCTCCGGAATACGCATGAACATGTTCGACTTGACTGCCAGGCGGGCCCGCCTGAACCCTGATCACCTGGCACTGGAAGACCTTGCCGACGGCACGCGTTATACCTACCGTGAACTGGACGAGCAAGCGGCCCGCTTCGCCGCCGCGGCCGCCGGATGCTGGAACCTGCAGGCGGGCGCCCGCATCGCCTGGCTGGGGCACAATCGCGCGGAATTTTTTGCGATGCTGTTCGGCTGCGCCAAGGCCGGCCTGATCCTCGTGCCCCTCAACTGGCGCCTGGCAATCCCGGAACTGGAAGTACTGCTGGATGACAGCCAGCCGGACGTCCTGATCTACGGCGCGGAATTTGCATCGACGGCAGCCCAATTGGCCGCCCGCCATCCGGCGCCGCTCCAGCTGGTTGCGCTGGATCACTCGCCCGAGAACCACCGGCACTATGGCACCGACCTGGCGAGCGTCACGCCGGATTTGACTCCATGCCCCGAGCGCGACCCGGATAGCCCCTGGTATCTGCTCTATACCTCCGGCACCACCAGCCGCCCCAAAGGCGTGATCCAGACCTTCCGCATGATGATGGCCAATTATCTGAATATCGGCCTGGCAGTTCGCCTGAACGCGGATGATGTACTGCTCAATGTACTGCCGGTATTCCATACGGCAGGCATCAATCTCTATTCCTCCGCGCTGTTGATGCTGGGCGGCACCGTGCTGGTGCAGCGCACCTTCGACGCCAGCCAGGCTCTCGATATCCTGGCCGGGCGCGCAACGATCTTCTTTGGCGTGCCTGCCATCTACCAGGCGCTGCTGGAACATCCGGCCTTTGCCGGCGAACGGCTGCAGCGCGTGCGCTCCTGGGGCTGTGGCGGCGCCGCGATGCCGGTTGCCGTCGCCCAGCGCTATGCCCAGGCAGGCATTCTGGTGCGTACCGGCATGGGCATGACCGAAGCCGGGCCCACCGTATTCCTGCTGGACGAAGACCAGGTGCTGCGCAAACCCGGCGCCGCCGGCCGGCCGCAACTGGTGACCGAAGTGCGTATCGTGGATCGCGCCGGCCGTGATGTCGCGCCCGGGGAAGCCGGGGAACTGCTGGTGCGCGGCCCCGGCGTGACACCTGGGTACTGGCAACGTCCGGAAGCCACGGCCGAAGCCATGCTGCCCGATGGCTGGTTGCGCACTGGTGACGTAGCCCGCTGCGACGAAGAAGGCGACTACACCATTGTGGACCGCTGGAAAGACATGTTCATTTCCGGCGGGGAGAATGTCTATCCCGCCGAGGTCGAAGCCGTGCTGCTGCAGCATCCCGACATTGCAGAGGCAGCCGTGGTTGGCATGGCGGATGAACGCTGGGGCGAAGTCGGCCATGCCAGCATCGTACTCACCGCAGGCGTCGAGACGCTGGATCTGGAAGCCCTGCGCCGGTTCTGCCGCGAACGGCTGGCAGGCTACAAGGTTCCCAAGGTATTCCAGCTGCGCGAGGCGCTGCCGCGCAATGCGCTGGGCAAAGTGATCAAACAGGAGTTGCGCGATGCCGCCCATCACTGACCCGGCCGCCATGACCCAGGCCTGCGTACTGACGCAGCAGGATTTCGACCGTTTCGCTGATTTGAGCGGTGACCACAACCCGATTCATGTCGATCCGGCCTTTGCCGCTGGCACGCCCTTTGGCGCCACGGTGTCGCATGGCATGCTGCTGTTCAGCCGCCTGCGCGGCCTGATAGCCCGACAATACCCCGGCCTGCCGCTGGCCAGCCAGACCCTGATGTTTCCGGCCCCCTGTTACGCCGACGAGCCCCTGACCCTGGCGCTGACGCCAGAATCAACTCCCAACGGCCAGGGGATAGCGCTGCGCACGGAAGTCATCAAGGCCGACGGCAGCCTGGGGCTGCGCGGCAGCTGTGTGCTGCGTCGCACTGCGGATACCGGCCGGCCACCCCATGCAGATGCCGGCCCGGCCCAGCCGCTTGCCACGCCACCAGCCACCCCGGCCCCATGCCCTGCGCCCGGCCTGGATCGCTACCTGGCTTTGCGCCACGGCGACAGCGCCGCGCTGGAACGCCGCTATACCCCCACAGACCACGCCCTTTGGGCTGCGCTTGCGGACAGCCCCGTCGTGCCTGCCGAACTGCCCGAACCGCTGATCCCCGCCATGTTTTCCTGCCTGCTCGGCGAAGAATTGCCGGGCCATGGCACCAACTATCTGAAGCAGTCCCTGAATTTCCTCGCGCCGGCCCAGGCAGGAGAAACACTGCACGCCAGCGTGACCGTCAGCCGTCTGCGCGCCGACAAGGCCCTGGTCAACCTGCACACCCGCTGCACCGGCGCCGACGGGCGCCTGCTGTGCCACGGCGAAGCCCTTGTTCTCTTCCGTCAATGATGTCATTCCCGCCCGCATCCCCCTCCCCGGACGCCCGGACTCNTCTGCGCGCNGACCCACCCGCTGCCCTGGCCGACTGGCTGGCGCTTGCCAACCAGGCCGGTGCAGAAGCCCGCCGCCGTGGCGTGCCGGACAGCCCCCAGGCGGCCCGCGACGGCCTGGCCATGATGACGCGGCGCTTCTGCGGCACTGGCCCGGTCCAGCCCTGGGAACGCGATATCACCATTGGCCCGGAAGCCACGCCGGTACGCCTTTACGACCCCGCCCCNACCCAGCCCAAGCCAGTCTGCGTGTATCTGCATGGCGGCGGCCACATGGCGGGCAGCGTCGAGGTCTATGACCCGATCTGCCGCAGGCTCGCCGCCACCAGCGGCTGCCTGGTCGCATCAGTGGATTACCGGCTGGCGCCTGAACATCCCTACCCGGACGGCCTGACCGATTGCCTGGGAGTGCTGACGCACCTGCGTGATGCGCTGGCCGACACCGACTGCCTGGTCACAGAACGCCTTGCCCTGGCGGGTGATTCTGGCGGCGGTGCGCTGGCTGCCACACTGGCCTCCTTGCTGCGCCGCCATCAACATCTGCGGCTGGACCGCTTGCTATTGATCTACCCCAGCCTGGATTACACACTGCCCCCCTACCCTTCGCTGCTGGAAAATGGCACGGGCTACTTGCTGGAAACGGCCAAGATACGCTGGTATTTCGATCATTATTTCCAGCATGACGAAGACCGCCGCCAGGCTTCTCCGCTATACAAGGAAATGGATGGCCTGCCGCCCACGCTGCTGGTCACGGCCGGCCTATGTCCGCTGCGGGACGAAGGCCTGGCCTACCTGGCGCAATTGCAGCAACACGGCATTGCCCACCAGCACCTACACCTGCCCGACATGATTCATGCCTGCCTCAATCTGCATGCCCTGGTGCCTGACGCCTGCGACCGTATTTATCAAACCATGACAGACTTCATCCGCCAGTGAATCCGGCCTGAGCCAGAAATCACCGATAATCACCGATAATAGGCAGCCGCCCGGCCCCTACCTTTCTTGCCATGCCCCAGTCGGCATGGTGGATTTCAGCCTTTTCGAACCCATGAATCTGAGCAAACTTCCTTTCTTCCTGGCCCTGGGCGTTGTCCTGCTGGCTGGCTGCACCACCCAGGAAAAACAACTGGTCAAGGAACTCGAAAACCTGCCCGGCGTCACTTGCGATATCGCCGACAGCGGCGCGGAAACCGATTGCCATCCCGACAGTCTGAAAGCCACGCAGGGACCCTGAGCCCCGCGGCCAAGCGGCATCAAACGCCGCCTTACTGGAAATCCCGGCTGCGGGTCGCCAGCCCGCCCAGCAGCGGGCTCAGGTCTTCCGCTCGCCCCAGCACCAGATGCGACACGCCCTCATGGGTCTGCCAGACCCCATGCACCGCCAGCAACTGCGCATTCAGCAATGCCGCACGCTGACGTTCCAGCCACTCCGGCCGCACGATCACATTGACATTGCCGGTCTCATCTTCCAAGGTCACGAACATCACGCCTTTGGCCGTACCGGGGCGTTGCCGACCCACCACGATGCCACAGGCACGCGCCAGCCGGCCATGCGCCAGCTGCTGCAACTGCGCCGCCGTCATCAGGCGCCTGGCCTGTAGTTCGGCACGCAGCAAGCTCAAGGGATGCGGGCCTAGGCTCAGGCCCAGGTGGCGGTAGTCCGCCAGCACCTCGGCACCCGCGCTCATGGGTTCAAACAGCGGCAGTTGCACAGCCGGCGCGGGCGCATGGCGCAGCAAACCGGTTTCCGCCCGGGCGCCGCTGGCTTCCCACAGTGCCGCACGGCGGCTGCTCTGCAGGCCTGACAGCGCACCACAGGCCGCCAGGACGCGCAACTCTTCCCGCCCCAGCAAGGCCCGCTGCGCAACATCCTGAATATCCACGAACGGCTGCTGCCTTCGGGCGGCCACCAGCTTGCGCGCGGCCTCTTGCGACAGCCCCTGCACTTGCGACAACCCCAGGCGCACTGCCGGACGCGGCCCGGCCGGGACCAGCAGCGTTTCCCAGGCGCTATCGCAGACGGAGACAGGCCATACACGCACGCCATGCCGGCGGGCATCCTGCACCAGAATGGAAGGCGAATAAAACCCCATCGGCTGGCTATCCAGCAAGGCTGCCAGAAAGGCCTCCGGCTCATGGCGCTTGAGCCAGGCGCTGGCATACGCCAGCTGCGCAAAACTGGCGGCATGGCTTTCCGGAAAACCGTACTCGCCAAACCCCTGCATCTGCCGGAAAATCTGCTCCGCGAAGTCAGCGGTATAGCCGCGTGCCGTCATGCCTGACAGGATTTTTTCATGGAACCCGCCCAGGCCGCCACGCCGACGCCAGGCTGCCATGGAACGCCGCAGATTATCCGCCTCGCCATCCGTAAAACCGGCTGCCAGCATGGCGATCTGCATCACCTGTTCCTGAAAGATCGGCACCCCTTTCGTGCGCAACAGGGCCTGTTCGATCTCCGGCCCCGGACTGCGGCTATCTTCCAGCCCCTGCCGCCGCCGCAGATAGGGATGCACCATGCCTCCCTGTATCGGCCCTGGCCGAACGATGGCGACCTGAATCACCAGATCGTAGTATTCCCGAGGCTTCAAGCGCGGCAGCATGCTCATCTGCGCGCGCGACTCAATCTGGAATACGCCTACCGTATCCGCGGCACAGATCATGTCGTAAGTCGGCGCATCATCCGCAGGAATGTCCTGCAAACGCCACGCCTGCCCCCGGCGCCATGCCGTCCAGGCCAGCGCCCGGCGCAACACGCTCAACATGCCCAGCGCCAGGACATCCACTTTGAGCAGGCCCAAAGCGTCCAGATCATCCTTATCCCATTGCACCACGCTGCGCCCGGCCATAGCGGCATTTTCCACCGGCACCAGCCTGACCAGCCGGTCGCGGGCGATCACGAAACCGCCAGGGTGCTGCGACAGGTGCCGGGGAAAGCCCAACAACACCTCGACCAACGCCCGCCATTGCCGCGCCACCGGCGCATCCGCCTGCAACCCGGCGTCCTGCATGCGTTCCGCCAAACGCTCCCGGCCATCCCAATGCCGGTAAGCGGCGCACACCTGATCCACCAGCGCTGCATCCATGCCCAGCGCCCTGCCGGTGTCGCGCAGGGCGCTGGGCATGCGATAGGTAATGACAACTGCGGCCAGCGCCGCACGCTCGCGCCCATAACGCGCATAGATATACTGGATCACTTCCTCACGCCGCTGGTGCTCGAAATCCACGTCGATATCCGGCGGCTCGCCGCGCTCTTTGCTGATGAACCGGGCGAACAGCAAATTGCCATGCACCGGATCCACCTCCGTAATGCCCAGGCAATAGCAGACGGCGCTGTTGGCAGCCGACCCCCGCCCCTGGCACAGAATGCCCTGTGCTCGCGCATAACGGACGATGTCATACACCGTCAGGAAGTACGCCTCATAGGCAAGCTCAGTGATCAGGCGCAACTCCTTTTCCACCAAGGCCAACACCGTATCCGGCACGCCGGCCGGGAAACGCCGCTGCGCACCAGCCAGGGTTTCCTGCCGCAGATACGTTGCCGGGGTATGTCCGGCCGGGCAGATTTCCTCCGGGTAGGCATAGCGCACCTCATGCATGCGGAAACGGCAACGGGCAGCCAGCCGCCCGGTTTCCTCCAGCCATTGCGGCGCGTACAGCGCTGCCAACTGCCTGCGGCTGCGCAAATGGCGTTCCGCATTGGACTGGCGCGCCAGCCCACAGGCGGCTACGGTTTGTCCGCTGCGTATGGCCAGCAAGGTGTCATGCAACGGTTTGCGGGCCCGCACATGCATCTCCACCTGCCCGACCGCAACCACGGGCAGCCCTGCCGCCGCCGCTGCCTGCGTGACCGTCTGCGCATGCTGTGCGTCGCGGCCGCGCTGATGCAAGGCCAGGCCCACCCAGGCTCGCTCCGGAAACACCTGCGCCAGCCAGTCTGCCTGTTCCTGCAGCAAGGAGAGCGGCGCCGCATATGCCGGCAGCAACAGCGTGACACAGCCCGGCAACGCCGGCATCGCCGCGTCGGACGCCAGATCCGTGTCATACAGGCGATAACTGCCCTTCTTCCCCCGCTGCCGGGCCAGCGTGATCAGTTCGCACAGATTGCCATACCCCTCCAGGGACTCTGCCAGCGCGACGAATTCCAGCCAATGCGTGCCATCCGCCCGGCTCAAGACGAACGATGCCCCCACCAGCAAGGGAAGCTGCTGGCGTTGCGCTTCCACATGCGCTTTCACGATCCCGGCCATCGAGCATTCGTCCACCAGCGCCAGGCCCGCATACCCCAACGCCGCCGCCTGCGCGACCAACTCCTCGGGGTAGGATGCACCGCGCAGAAAACTGTAATTGCTCAGGCAGCACAATTCGGTATAGGCGGGCAGCCCTGCTTCCTGCACCTGCCCTGCCGCCGCTGCCAGCGGCGTGTCGCCAGGCTCCCTCATGCATATATCCCATGCAGAAACCAAACCAGGCCGCCTGCTGCCTCGCCAGCTCCGCGTTGCCGGAACACCCAATAGCACACGCCACTGCTCGCGTGCCGGGCCATGAAATAATCGCGCGCCGTCCCGCCTTCCCACCAGCCGTCCTCGATCCGCTCCGGGCCGCCCAGCAAATGCAGCGCTGTGCCGCCATACATCGGCCCGCCGCCCGCGGCAGCCGGCAAGGGCAATGGCGTCTCCAGCAGCCAGAAAGGACGCGGCGCCCGGATGGCCTGCCGGTCTGCCCATGCGGCACTGTCTGGTAGCGAACCCATGGCACGATCGCCAGCCATGGCCTGATATGGCAGCCAGCGGCAGGCACGCTCAGGCCGATGGTCGGCCACCGGGCTGGCCAGCAGGATGCTTTCCGCCCCCAAGCGCGCAGCCAGCACATCCTGCAGGGCAGCCACATCCCCCGATGCTCCCGCCTGCGCCAGCAAATTGCCGCTGGTGCCCGCCCTGGCCTGGCAGGCAATGGCCTCCAGCGTCATGGCACTGACCGGTGCAGGCAAAGGATTGCGTGCCAGACGTTCAGCCAGCAGATGAGCCAGATGCCCGGCCTCCCAGGCGGGCTGCGCCAGCTTCATGTCCAGATGCGTGCGCGGACTGCTGCGCTGGCGTCCTTCGTGATGCAAACTCCAGCGCAACTCGGAGACTGCCAACTGCCGCGCATCCAGCCATGCCGTCAACTGCACCAGCAAACGCTGGGCCAGCCAGCACAAGGCCTCGTGGCGTTCCACAGAAAACAGGCTCTGGACCTGGCTGCAAAAATGCTCGGGTGGCCGGACCCATTCATAGCACTCGCCGGTATTGCCATAGGCGCGATCAAGTTGCAGCAGCAAACCCGCTGCCTGGCGTTCACGCAGCCCCGCACGCGGCAAGCGGCGCAACGCCCCGAAAGTATCGCAGCCCAGGCTCGCCAGCCACTCGTGCCGACTACCGGGCTCGTCCAGCAAGGCCAGTGGCAAGCCATCCAGACAAGCAGCCAGACGCGATACCCGCAGCACCCGCCGACGCTTGGCCTGCGGTGCCCGCGCCAGCAGCCAGGCGCCGCAAGCACTGGGGGCCAGGGCCAGGCGGGCAGCCAGCCCCAGACGCTGCAAACTCTCCCGCACCCGCGCATAAAGACGCCGCACCCCGCCAAACAGCCTCAGGCTTGCGGAAACATCCAGCACCAGCGCATCCTCCCTTTGCCACGCAAGCAAAGGCGAAAACGGCAACAAGGCCAATTCGATTTCGCGGCACAACTGCTGTTCGCATTCTGTCCGGCGGACGATGAAATCCAGCTCAGGGGCCAGCGCCCGCGCACCGGCCTGCCGCATGCCTGGGCGCACCCCGGCCTTCCATGCCTGGCCGCCGCAGGCCCAGACCTGCCCCTGGTGCAACACCACCTGGGGCAAACCGGCCTCGCTGTAGCGGTAGGCATCCAGCCTGGGCTGCAGCAGGTGTACGCCTAGCCACACCTGCATGGCTCTGCTTTCCCGGACATGGCAACAGCTGCCGCCCCGGCCGGCGCGGCCAGGCGGACGGAGCGTGACAGCCAGCCGCCGCGGCGCTTGAGTATATGCACCTGGAAATCTCCTTCAGGCCCATCAGGCGTCAGGGCCAGCCGCAAGGCTGCAGGCGAAGGCAGCCGGGCCTGCGCCTGGGGCCGCAACATGAAAAACAAGGCATGACAGCCTTGCGCCGCCAGATGCAGGCGATGCAACTGGCGGTAATCCGCCGCCCCCTGCCACAGCAACAAGGCATCCAGCGAACCGCTGCGCAGAATCTGCTCTGCCGCCCACAAGGCATCGGCATCCTGCTGCGCCCGGACCCACATCAGGCGCATGGCATCTCCGCCAGCCTGCTCCCAGGCCGCGCTCTGCGGCACATGTGGCGGCCGCACCAGGGCCACCGGACGCTCGCCGTGCAGCAAAGCCGGCTGCAACAGTTGCCACTCGCCACACCCCGCACGCGGCAGCAAAATCTCCACCAAGGTGCCACGCGGCCATCCCCCCCCTGGCAGCTGGGCGGACAAGGCCGGCAAGCCGGTATCCACACAGGCAGCAAGCTGCGCCAAACCCTGCGCGCCACGCCAGACATCGGGATGCGGCAAAGACCCCTGCGGGCCGGCCTGCCCCGGCTGCGCCGCCGTCTCCGGCAACGGGCCCGCAGGGCAGGCCAGAGAAGGATTTGAAGGAAAAGGCATAAGGTTTTCTGAAATCCACTAGCCCCCATTTTACTGTATATAAAAACAGTATTCATGAATTTCCGCCAACTCCTGCCGCCTGCAGCCGGAACTGAGATGTACTACTATTCCCCCTTCTGCTCCACTGCGACACGCTCCCTATCATGTTCACATCCCGCAGCCGCCTGGCCGCAGCCATGCTGGCCACAAGCCTCCTGGCCGGCGTCCATAGCCTTGCCCTGGCCCACTCGCACGCCATCGCACAATCCCCCGCCCCGGGCAGCACCATCACGCAGGCTCCCGCCGCCTTGTCCATCGAATTCGATGGACGCGTCGAACTGCCCTTCAGCCGCATTACCGTCACCGGCCCGGATGGCAAGACACTGGAAACCGGCAAACTGGCCTATGCCTCCGAGGACCGCAAAAGCCTGAGCCTGCCGCTGCCGGCCACCCTGGCCCCTGGCCGCTATCAGGTCGATTGGAACATCACCTCCGCTGATTCCCACAAAGTCTCGGGGCAATACGACTTCACCGTGCAGCCCTGAGGCGCACCTGGCCGTGCTGGAGTTGTTTCCCATCCTGCTGCGTCAGATTCATGTCGCAGCCTTGCTACTGTGCTGTGGCACGGGGGTCTATTTCGGCTATCTCGTGCCGGCGCCGCTGGCCCGCCCCCTGAACCATCCCTCCCGCCGGGTGTACTCAGCCTGCACGCTGCTGGCCTGTGCCGGCACCCTGCTGATGATCCCACTGCAGGCGGGGCGCATGTCTGGCGACAGCCGGCAAATCCTGTCACCGGACACCTGGCTGTCCGTCCTGCAGGCCACCCGTTATGGCGAAACCTGGCAGTGGCAATTTCTCCTCTTGCCCCTGCTGCTGCTGGCCTGGCTGTGGCGCTGGCGCCCGCCATCCCAACACCGCGCCATGGCCCTGGCCAGTGCGGCCATGCTGGCGGCACTCGCTGCAACCGGCCATGCCGCCGCGATGGACGGCGCGCTGGGCTGGCTGCATCGCGGCAACCAGACCCTGCATCTCTGGGCCATCGCTTACTGGGTCGGCGGCCTGCCCTGGGTCTTCCTCCATATACGCCAGCTGGCGCAGCACCAGGATACCGACCTCATCAAAACCCTGGTGCGCTACTCACGCCTTGGCCACTGGGCAGTCGCCATCGCCATCCTGAGCGGCATCGGCAACCTCTTCCTGATTCTTGGCCCCTGGCCCTGGAACTGGGCCACGCTCTACATGCGCCTGATGGAAACCAAATTCCTGGCGGTTGCCGCCATGGTCGCGCTGGCGCTGTTCAACCGCTACATCCTGGTGCCGCGCATGCGCAACCAGGCACAGGCCATGCAGGCCCTGGCAAAAAACACGCGCTTTGAAATCATCTTTGCCACGGGCATCATCATCCTGATCGGCGTGATCGGCACCTTGGCGCCGAACTGAAGGTAAGGCCGGCCACGGCCTGATACCTGCGCCAAAATCGGCGCCAGCACACTTCGACCGGTCTCACGCGCCATTCCCCGCCTCATGAACCTCGTAAGGCCTCGTAAGGCCTCGCGTGATGACCTCATAAGGGCCATCATCGGCGGATGAACCTGCCCGCCGACAACGCAACACCCCACAACCGGGCAAGGCAAACCCACCTCGCGCGCCCTGCCCGTTCACAACGACTGGCTGCTTCTTGCTACTGGTTCTTTCTAACCCAGGCCGCGAAGCGATTGACCCAACTCTGCAGAAACTCCTTGCTGCCGGGGCCAATACCGCCATCTGCGTCAAAAAAACCCTCCTTGGCATGCAGGAACGCCTCCGGCTGCTGCAGTGTCGGCATATCCAGGAACACCAGCACATTGCGCAAATGCTGCTGCGCCAGCGCCGTCCCGATGGCGCCTATGGAAATACCGATCACACCTGCTGGCTTGCCAGCCCAGGCGTTCTTGCCATAGGGACGCGACCCCTGATCCAGCGCATTCTTCAACACGCCCGGAATGGAACGGTTGTACTCCGGCGTCACGAACAACACCCCTTGAGCCGACTGGATCTTTTCCTTGAACTTCAGAACTGCTTCCGGCGTATTGGCATCGTCATCCTGGTTATAGAGCGGCAGATGACCGATCTCCACTTGCTCGAACACCAGATCAGGCGGCGCCAAACGCGCCAGCGCATTGGCCAACTGCCGATTGAACGAATCCTTGCGCAAACTACCCACGACAACAGCGATACGGAATTGACTCATGATGCCCATCCTGTAGTGAAGAAACGTAGTAAGGAACCGCCCCTTCATTCCAGCACGAAGCATCATGACAAACAAGAACAAAAACAGACCCATATCAAACCATGGATGTCTTTTCCCGCCCTGGCAAACCAAACCGGCGGATCCCCCGGACAACACACATCGCACAACCGCCCCTGACCGCAACGACCGCACAGGCACAGGCACAGGCACGGCACAGCACAGCACAGCACAAAAAATATACAATATATATACAGATCAATAACAATACATATATTCCATCTCCCTACCCCGGCCATGCAGCCCAAACGGACACATGGCTCAGCCCCCCTCCTATCTCCCTTTCAACAGGAACCTCATCCATGCAAGTCCTCGATGACGCCATGAAAGCCATGCTGGCCAAACAGCTTCCGATTCAGTCCACCGTCGGCAAGGATGGCCTGCCGGACATCGGCCCCAAACGCTCATTGCGCGCCTATGACGACCAAACCCTGATCTACAACGAAAACACTGGCGGCCAAACGTTGCGCAACATCCTCGACGGCTCGAAAATGGCCATAGCCGTCATCGACCGCGAAGCCCTGGACGGCTATCGCTTCGTTGGCACGCCGGCCGTCTTCAGCGAAGGCAAACCCTTTGAAGACGCCGTTGCATTTGCCAGCCAGAACGGCATGAAAACGCCAAAATTCGCAGTCCTCATCCACATCGACGCCATCTACACGCTACGCTCCGGCCCGGATGCGGGCAAAGCGCTGTAAAGCGGCACAGCCACAATGAAAAACGGCTATCGGCTGAAGGGCTGCCCCTCACCGATAGCCGTCCGCACCAGGCGCCGCCTGGCAACACACCCTATCTGCTGAAACCGTCCTACCTGCCGCAGAGCTAGAACATCAGCCCCGCGCCGCTCCTCAGACCAACCGGCGCTTATCCGGCTCCTGACCCGCCTGCTGCGCATCCAGGCCTGCAACCAGCGCATGCAAATCGCCGGGCACCCGCTCGGCCTCCAGCAGCAACCGCGACAACGCCGCGTAATTCAAATGCGGATACAGCTCCGCCAGCATCCCAACCCGCATCCAATACTCGGCCTGCTGATTAATGGAGCGGCTGAACGCGCTACTGACGGTACGCAACTGCTCATGCAGGGAATCCGAAATCTTGACCAGGCCCATGCCCGCCTCCAAAAGCTGAATCACTCGATCACAGATCATAGATGATTTATCAAACAGGCCTGCCTCCCCACACACAGCCCGCAACGCCCTCTCTCCCCAAAACTGCGCGCTCCCTGACCGCCCGCAAAACCAACCAACCCAACTCCCCGCCCTCATC
>NZ_CBCSIQ010000037.1:0-29085 GCF_965139615.1 Kerstersia similis | reverse complement strand
CCCCAGGCCACCCAACAAGCCGCCCTCACCGCCCAGCACACCGCCGAGCAAGCCGCCTTCGCCGCCCAGCAAGCCACCGACCAGACCGGTTACCGGTGCCAGCAGGCCACCATCCCCGCCGCCCAAGCCACCCAGCAGGCCACCGCCTTCGCCGCCGCCCAGCAAACCACCCACCAGGCCCGTCACGGGCGCCAGCAGGCCGCCATCTGCGTTACCGCCCGTCAGGCCGCCCAGGTTCAACAAGCCACCCGTGCCCAGATTGCCGGTCAGTTCGCCGACACCTTGCGTGGCGTGATTCAGTACCTGCCCCACCGGCTGGCCGCCATTGGCGGTCTTGGCGTCCAACAGGCCGCCTGCACTGCCGACAGCACGGCCGGTTTCGCTGACCAGACCGCCCACTCCTTGGCCCAGGCCCAGCGGCAGATTGACTTCCTGCACGCGATCGCCCAATGCAGTAACCGTTTCCCCCAGATTGCCGGTCAGGCCGCTGACAGCGCCGCCCAACCCGGTCGCCGCGCCCACTTGCTGCGTCACGCCAGTGACTTGAGACACCACGGGCGCAGCCACGCCATCCAGCGATTGGCCGACGCCACCCAGCGTGGGCGCCAGGCCCAGGTTCACCAGGTTATCGACGGCCGCACCGGTGTTATTCAGCGCTGTCGCCAGAACCGCCTGGTTACCCGGCGTCAGATCCATTTGCGTGGTCAAAGTCAGCTGGCTGCTGACAGCCTGGGCTTGCGCTGCCGCCATCAGCAGCATGGCCGCCAGCGTGAGGCGGCTGCCGATGTGGCGGCTGAAGCGCACGCGCTTGGCTGCCAGGGGTTGGTTCTGCATGTTTTTCTCCTAATTCAGGTCATCAAAAATTTCACCTGCCTTGCTCTCCGGCAGCGCTCATGCTTTCCCATGAGCCCCCTGCCAACCGGGAGCGGCTCGATAGCCGGAGCCATTCGATAATTCTTATTGAGCAAAAACCGTGCCAAATTTCAGATAAATACGTTTGAAAAATATTGAAAAATCCTTGAAATCCTTTTTTTTCTTTAAAAACAATAAGATGAGGAAATCGTCTGTCACAAATGAAACCGGCGGCGAGTGTCAGACACTCGCCGCCGGTCATTTTTTGACGTCTGCGGAGGTAACATTTCCCAGGGGATGTTCCCGTTGTTACGTTACATACGTAACGTTTTCCAGAGATTCCTCACCACCCCCGGTAGAACAAGGAATAGCTGGCATTGAAGCGCCAGCTGTCTGTCTGCAGGGCCGGACTGATGTCGCGCAAAGGCCGTGCCAGATTGAAATTGAAGAGGTAATGACGCTGGTCAGTCACTCTGAGGCCCAGCCAGACCGACGAAATCGCCTGCCTGCCGATCAGATCCCCGCGCAAGCCGTTGTACCAGGCAGCCGCATAATCAGCGCCCATATACGGAATGATGTCGGCAATGCCGCGCCATCCCGTCTGCCAGCGATGGCTGAGTTCGGCTTCCAGCCCCAGGCCCTTGTCACCGCCAATGGCGCCTTGTTCGTAGCCCATGCCGTAGCGCCATTTACCGAATGACACCTGCTCGGCAGTCGGCAGGCGTTGCGCGCTGTACTGGAACAACGCGCCCAAACGCAGCTGCGTACGTGGTGTCAAAGGAATGGTATTGCTGGCGTTGAGTTTGAGATTCAAGTAGCCCAGCTCGGCTGCTTGGGCCGCGACTTCGCGATACATGTTTTGCGTCGCAGCCGGCCCCAGCAGCGCCGCCAGCAACGGAGAGAATGTGTAATCCGTGCGTGCGCCCAGGCCTTTCCAGCCTTTGGCCAGACCGAGCGTGATCCGATGCTGCGAATGCCACAATCCGTTACCTGAATAGTTCATTTCCGCATAGACGGCACGGCTGCGCGTCCGCTGGTCGATGGCCAGCTGGCCGGGCAGGATGTCGCGCAGCTGCCAGCGTTCGTTGCTATCCATGGCCTGCATCCCGGCACGCCATTGCCAGAAATGGCCGGAGGGGCCGGCGGCGTCATAGCGCAAACCGGTCGCCAGACGCTGATTCTTGATACGGCGCTGAAACGTCAGGGCGCCTTCTTCCAGCGGACGGGCCTCATAGTGATAGCCTTCGCCTTCCCAACTGAGGCCGGCATCGTTCAAGGGCAGCTCTATGGCGCCTCGGACATAGCGCACATCCTCGTGTTCCAGCGGCACTGACGCAGCGACCGAGATTTTTTCTCCGAGCGCAGTCGAACTGTTCAGCGTGACGCCCACCAGGGGCTGATTGCCGGTACCCATATCACTGAGAGTCGCCGTCGCCGTCATGCCTTCACGGCTGGCTTCTATCACCATTGCCGTGGCGCCATCGGCACGCCTGGGCCAATCCAGCCTGGGTACGATGCTGATGCCGGGCGTGGTACGCATCAGATTGAGTACGCCATCCAGCGTTTCGCGCCGCAGCGGCCGTTCTTCGGTCAGCTTCTTCGCCAGGCGATCCAGGCGCTCCTGCACCGGGCCGACATCCCCGGTAAACACTACCTGTGCCACATACCCTTCCACCACTGTGACCTTCACGATGCCATCATTGAAGTTCTGGTTCTGCAGCAAAGCGTAGGACAGGGCAAAACCGCGCTGCTGGTAGAGCTGAGTAATGGCGTTGACTTCTCCGGCCAGGCCGGCAACCGTCGTCTCCTTGCCCGCCAGAGGCTCCAGCAAGGCCACCACTTCATCAAAGGGCACGGCCGTTACACCTTCGACGACAAAGCTTCGCGGTACCAGCCGCTGCGCCAGCACGGCAGCCGTTTCCGTCGCACCGGGCCGCTGACTGCCAGGCGCGACACTGCCGGACGGCTGTGGCACGGCCGGCTGGCGCAACTCCGGCACGGCATCCACGGGATTGCCTCGCAATGACTGGGCGCCCGCACTGGCAGCTACCATCCACGCCAACACCATTGCGCTTCCAAGCGCCCACCTGCCCGGTACGTCCAGTACACCCTGGACGCCCGGCCCATGCTCAACGTTCACGCAATGCCTCCCTGGCCCTGTTCAAGGGCTTGATCAGATAATCCAGAATACTTTTGCTGCCGGTGCGGATATCGACACTCGCGATCATGCCTGGCACGATGGGGAACTGCGTCCCGGCCTTGTTCACCAACGCATCGCTGTCGGTCAGGATGAACACGCGGTAATAGAAAACGTCGGGTTTGACTTCGTCGCGTATGGTGTCCGGCGAAATCGTGACGACCTTGCCGGGCAGGCCGCCGTAGATGGCGTAGTCGTAGGCCGTGATCTTCACCATGGCAGCCTGGCCGGGATGGATGAACGCGATATCGCGGGGCGCGATCCGGGCCTCGACCAGCAGTTGCTCGCCCAGCGGCACGATTTCCATCAGGCGGCCGTTAGGCGGCACGACGCCGCCGATGGTCGTGACTTCCACATCCTTGACCACGCCGCGCACCGGTGAGCGATGCGTCAGGCGTTCCAGCACATCCGAGCGCCCCTTGACGACCGACGACAGGGCTTCGACCTCGGCATTGGCCCGTGCCAGTTCTTCCCGTGCCTGCACCATGTAGCTGGATTCAGCTTCGTCCAGCTTGAGCTGCAGTTCCGCGCGCTGCCGTTGCAGCCGGATCAGCTCGACATTGCTGGCTGCCCCCTCTTCAACCAGCCGGGAAGTAATGCCCAGCTCCCGGTTCACCAGTTCAAGGGAGCGCTTCAAGCCGTTCACCGACTGCCGCAAGCCTTCACGCCGGGACCGGAACAAACGCGTTTCCGCATTGCGCAGCGTTTGCCAGTCATTCAGTTCCGGCGGGAAACGGATCTCTCCGGCACCGGAAACTTCGGCCTGCAGGCGTGCGGCGCTGGCCAGCGCTGCGCGGTACCGGGCAGCGCTTTCTTCCACATTGGAAGCAGATTGAGTCGGGTCCAGGCGCGCCAGCACCTGTCCTTTTTCGACAATATCGCCCTCTGCCACCAGCAGTTCGGTAACGATGCCGCCTTCCAGCGATTGCACGACCTGCTCGCGCGAGATCGGGACCACCCGGCCGCTGCCTGAGGAAACCTCATCGACCTCGAACCACCAGGCCCACACCAGGAACAACAGGAGGATCAGCACCAGCGCTTGTACCAACCGCCGTGCGCGCCGCAACGGCATTTCCCGCTGCGCCAGCTCATCGTGCAAGGCGGCCAGGCCATTGCCTGCAGATGCCGTACGCCCGGGCTGCCCACGGGGAACAACGGCCCCCTGGCCCGCGGCCGGTTGCCGGGATTGAGGCAAATTCATTATTGAGTCTCCGTCCTGCCTGCCGCCGGCTGACGCCGATTGCCGCCATCGCCACCTTTCATTTGCCGCACCAGGTCTTCCTTGCGCGAATCAATGGCGATACGGCCGCGATCCAGAACCAGTACCCGGTCCACCAGCGCCAGTACACTGGTACGGTGCGTGGCCACGATCAGGGTACGGCCAGCGCAATACTGGCCCAAGGCTTCGATCACCTGCTTCTCGGTCGCCTCATCCAGCGCCGAGGTCGGCTCGTCGAGCAACAGCACGGACGGTTCACGCAGCAGCGCCCGTGCCAACAGCAGGCTTTGACACTGGCCGCCCGACAGCCCGGCGCCACCTTCACGCACCAGGTGGTCCAACCCCATTGGCAAGGTCTGCACGAACCCCCAGGCACCCGCCAGACGCATGGCGGCGATCAGTTGTTCGTCGCTCGCACCGGGCGCAGCCAGCCAGAGGTTTTCCCTCAGCGTGCCGTGAAACAGCCTTGCTTGCTGACTTACCAGCGCAACATCACGCCGGACGTCGGCCGCATCCAGGTGGCCCATATTGATGCCATCGAGCAGCACGGCACCATTGCCGGTTTCCGTCAGGCCCGCCAACGCGCGCAAGAGCGTGGATTTCCCGGAGCCATTCTTGCCCAGCACGGCTATGCGCTCGCCCGCAGCGATCTTCAAGGCGCCAACCTGCAGCACCGGAGTCTCGGGCTCGTAGCCGAATACCGTGTCGCGGAACTCGTAGCTTCCCTGGATGGCCGGACGATGCACCTTGCGTTCGCCCGCCTGATCCAGCGGCAGTTTCATGATCTGATCCAGCCCTTCCTTGGCCACCTTGGCCTGTTGCCAGCGGTTCAGGACCTGGCCCAACTGGGCCATGGGCGAGATCATGCGCGAAGACAGGATGGATGCAGCCACCAACACGCCCGTCGTCATCTCGCCATCCATCACCATCGGGGCGCCGAAAAAGACCACGAAGGCAAAGACCGAAGCCTGCACGGCCTGGATCCAGACCGTCAGGGTATGCGTCAAGTGACGCAGTTCCAGATTGCTCTCGGCAGTCACCTCGTTATAGTGGTTCCATTGATTCTGGAAACGCTGCTCGGCCTGCAACAGCTTGATGTCCTCGCTGCCCTGCACGGCTTCAACCATCACGGCGTGGCGCAATGACGATTCCTTGATCGCGGCGGCTGCCAGGCGGCGCAGGCGTTTTTGCATCAGCAGCCCCGGCAATACCAGCAAAACAGCTGCGACCAGGGGAATCCACACCATGCCGCCGGCAATCGCGGCAAAGACGATGCAGAACAGCACAAAGAAAGGCATGTCTGCCACAGCCGTCAGTGTGGTGGACGTGAACATCTCGCGCACGCCCTCGAGCTCGCGCAGCTGCGACAGGAAAGTCCCGGTGGCCTTGGGCCTGGCGGCGGTACGCACGCGCAAGGCATGCCCGAAGACGGCATCCGAAATTCGCAGGTCGGCCTGCTTGCCCATCCAGTCAGTGATCGTCATGCGAGCGCGTCGCAAGGCAAAGTCACAGGCCAAAGCCAGCAGTACGCCGCCAAACAGCACGTAGAGCGTGGGCATGGAGCCCGATGGAATGACTCGGTCATATACCTGCATGGAAAACAGGATGCCAGCCAAGGCCAACAGGTTGGCCACCAGCGAGGCCAGCATGATGTAGCCATATGGCCGCAGATCGGGCAGCGCCAAACGGCGGAACCAGCTCTCGTCCACATCCGCCGCCATTTCCGCCACCCGGCTGTCGCCAGGCAAATGCCGCGGTCGGCACAGCACCAGCGCCTGCGCCTGCTCACGCAGCTCATCCATGGCCACACGGGTCAACATGCCCTGGTCGCCCGCGAAGCCCAGCACGCACTCCTGCGTGTTTTCGGCATATTCATGCAGAACGGCCAGCTGGCCGTCCTGCATGATCACGATCACAGGCAGAAACCAAGGGGTCAGGCGTGAAAAATCCGGGGCGGCATAACGCAAATCCATCCCGGCCTGGCGCGCCATCTGGCGTACCATCTCGCGCTCGTCACCGTTCTGTGACCACACCGCCGATACCCGGATGTGCTCTGGCGAAACCTCAAGGCGGTAATGACGAGCCAGCTGCAGCAGGGCTTCCATCCAGCGCTCGCGCACCGCGTCGCGCTGCCATCCTGCATCAGTTTCCGTCATCCACTGCCTCCCAATTCATGCTCCGTCCACCGCCCAGGCCCATGAAACGGCGCAAACCGCCCGACAATTGCAGGCAATCGAGCTGCAACAGGCTGGTATCGAAACGATGGTTGATGGTTTCCATGCGCGCCTGGTGCAATTCCTGCTCCGCATTGAGCAGGTCCAGCAAGCTGCGCGTTCCCAGATCCAGGTACTGCTTGCGATACAGGTCACGTGTCTGGCGCGTGCTGCGCTCGCGTTCGAGCAGGATATCCTCGCGCTCGTTGCCGCTCAGCGCCCGCGTTACCGTCTCGTACAGGCTGCGCTCAGTCTTGACCCTGACCTTTTCCATGGCGGCATCGGCTGCTCCGGTGGCGTAGCTTGCCGCCCGGCGCTGCGCCACTGTCGCGCCACCCTGGTAGATCGGTGCGCTGACTTCCAGCGCGACGGTCACGCCATCGCCCGTATAGGACGAAGGCATGGAATTGAGCGCCTTGCTGGATTGCCCCTTGATCGAGAGGGTTGGCAGCCCGTTGGCGCGCGCCTGCTCCTGTTCCGACTGGGCCCGCATGCGTTCGGCCCGCGCTTCCAGCATCGCCGGTATGTTGTCCCATTGCGGCTTGGCCGTCATGCAGGAACGCCCCAGGGCCAGCGGCAATTCCTCATCCATCTCCGGCGGCTCGCGCAGGCCGGTCAGCGACTGGAGATTGCTCAGCCAGCGAGCCCGCTCTGTCTCCATTGACAACACCGTCGCGCGCGCGGCGGACAGTCGTGCCTGGGCTTGCACCGTATCCGACTGATTGCTGGCGCCCAGTTCATTGCGCCGCCGCGCCAGGTTGGCAATCGCCGAGACACCATCGACTTGCTCACGCGCCACGCGCAGCAATTGCGCATATCGCAAGGCCTCAACCACAGACCCGGCAGTATCGCGTGCGACCTCGTCCACCATGGACAGCAACCCGGCCTGGGCCACCAGTTCTCCGGCCTGAGCGATCCCGACCGACGCTGAAACCTTGCCGAAGTCATACAACATCTGCGATACCGAGAAATTCAGCATCTGCACATGCCGGCGCGTGGAGCCACTGTCAGTATTGGAATTGAACTGGGTGCTGACACCCCCCTGGATCTGCGGCAGATAGCCTGCCTTGGCCACCCGGATCTGTTCGCCCTCCTGCAGAATGCGGCCCAGTTCCTGGTTGATGGCAGGATGCCAGTCCACGGCCATGCCCACCAGTTCTTCCAGTGGCAAGGGACCCGCAGGCACTTGCGCGCCTTCGTGCTGCGCCAGCGTTTCCTGGCGTACTTTGAACAACTCGGCCAGCGACGCTGGTGCGGGCGGAATCGGCGGCGGCAAAGCGGCGACGGGCGGCGTATCCTCAGCCTCCACTTCGGCCTGCGGCACCTCGTTGATCCCGGTATCGGTATTTTCCGCGAACCCTGCCAGGGCTTCGTCCGGTTCTTCTGGAGCCTGCCGTGGCATATCGTTAACGACCGGCTCGGCTGCCTGTTGCATGTCTTCCCTTGCAGCCAGATCCGCCGCCGTCTGCGAGTCTGGCCCTGACACCGCGATATCCGGCACCGTTTCCAACCGTAGCGCTTGCGCTGGGGTCGCTACGGCCGCCCCGTCGGCCGCGCTTTGCCAGACCGTCCGGTCCGGCACAACCAGCGGCAGGCTATCAACGGGCAAAAGGCGCCGATGGGCGCCCAGTTCCTGTGCCTGCACAACGCCATCGGGGGCATGCCACAGCCATGCCCCCGCACAAGCCAGGGCCAATGCCCTGGCACACCAGCGTCCGCCGCGCCGGCGGACGCTTGAGCCGTATGGCCCTGCCTCAATAGACCAATGCATTTTGCTGCAGCAAGTCGTCCAGGGAAACACTGGCCGGGCCAGCTGCGATGGCATCGTCGATACCGCTTTCCGGCGTTGCACTAGCAGCGACCGGAGCGGCAAAAGCCTCTTCGACACCATCCACGACGCCACCGGCTGCGGCCGGCGTATCCTGCAACAGGCCATCGAGGTCGATACCGGAATCGGACAGCAACGGCGTGCCAGCATCAGCTGCCGGTGTATCCGTATGCTGCGTTTCTGCCGCCTGCAGCAGGTCCAGCATCAGGGAACCGTCCTCGCCCTGGCTGGCAGCATCCTGCGAGTCGCCTTCATGGCCCTCGTCGGAATCATCTGCCTGGTCCGCCACGACATCGGCCGCGCCCGCGTCGTCGGTCACGTCATGCTCGAGCACCGCAGCCTTGGCGGCAGCAGGCTCGACGACCTCGCCCTTGATGTCGATCGTCAGTTTGGCCTGCGAACTCTGGTTGCGGTCGGCATCATAAATTTCGTACACGAAGACATCACTCTTGCCTACGTTGGCTGTGTCCGCAAACGCCTGGTATGAATAGCTGCCATCCGCATGCACGGTCAAAACGCCATACTGCCCCTCGATTTCGGTCGAACCCTCCGCAGCAACCGCCTTGCCGTTGACCGTATTCAGGCGCGTCGAATCGTAGGTTGCGTCGTCCTGCATCACGTTGCCCGACACGGCCTCAACCGTGATGTCGTCCGGACCAGCGGTACTGATGTCCGTCACCAGATAGCTGGTAGTCGATACCTTGATGGTCTCCAGCAGGCTGATGCCGCCGGTTTCCTCGACCAGCACCTTGTACTTGCCCTCGGGCAGCACCACGCCATCAATCTTGACGCTCGGGCTCAGGCCCAGCAGATTGATGCCGATGAACTTGTCCTTGAAGCTCTGATACGGCGCCCACTGGCCATCGGGCAGTTCGTAATAGATATGGACGCTCACGGTGGTCAGCAAGCTCAACACGCCGCCTGCCTTGACCTTGAAGCCGACAGTATGGGTCTGCCCCGAACCGACATTGATGTCGAAGGAAGACGTTCCAGTCAACAGGTTCAGGTCCAGCAGGTCAACGCCCAGCACCTTGTTCAAGCCAACCTTCAACAGGTTCAGGCTGAGATCGGACTTGGCATAGGCCGAGTCGGAACTGACGTTCTTCGGGCCGACCGCAATCGCCATGCTGGCATCCTGCGCGTCATCGTTCGCCTGAATGCGCGCCGGCTCACCCGGTGCAAGCGCCGAAGCCGGGTCAGACTCATTGCCAGCCTCATCCTGCAGGCTCACCTTGAATTCGGTGCCAGCCGCCGGCGGCGTATTGAACACCACGACGAAATTGCCGTCGGCATCCACCTTGCCGGTCAGATCATGCCCATTGCCATCCTGCACGGCATTGCCATCCTTATCCTTCAGGATGACAGTCGCCCCCGCTTCGCCCTTGCCGGTCAAAGTCTTGCCATCCGGCAGGAAGGCGACATCGGTAGGCGCGTCCGGGGCCTCGGTATCCGGATTGGTCGGAGTGCCCGGCGCTGTGACAGAGGCCGGATCAGACTCGTTGCCCGCCGCATCCTTCAGGCTGACATGGAATTCGGTGCCAGCGGCAGGCGCAGGTTCGAACACGACCGCAAATTCGCCATTGGCACCAACCTGCGCCGTTACCACCTGACCGTTGGCATCCTTGACGAGATTCCCATCCTTGTCCTTGAGCACCACCGTGGCNCCCGCTTCGCCCTTGCCCGTCAGCGTCTTGCCGTCTTCGGCAAAGGCCACGTCCGTCGGGGCNNCNGGNGCTTCCGTNTCGGGGTTGGTCGGGGTNCCAGGGGCCGTGACCGTCGTGGCGTCGGACTCATTGCCTGCCGCGTCTTTCAGGCTGACCTGGATTTCCGTNCCNGCCGCNGGTGCGGGNTCGACCACCACCGAGAAGCTGCCGTCAGCCCCCACCCGGCCCGTCACCGGTTGACCATCNGCNCCCAGCACCGGGTTGCCATCCTTGTCCTTGAGCACCACCGTNGCGCCCGCTTCGCCCTTGCCCGTCANCGTCTTGCCGTCTTCGGCAAAGGCCACGTCCGTCGGGGCTTCAGGTGCTTCCGTGTCCGGGTTGGTCGGATCACCAGGGGCCACGACTTTCGTCGGGTCAGACTCGTTGCCCGCACCATCGGTCAGCGTTACGTCGAATTCCGTCCCCGCTGCGGGCGGCGGCTCGATCACGACGGAAAAACTACCGTCATCATCCACCTTGCCGGTAATCGGATCGCCGTTGGCATCCAGCACCGGGTTGCCGTCCTGATCCTTGACGTTGACCGTCGCACCCGGCTCGCCCTTGCCAACCAGCGTTTTGCCATCGTCGGCAAAGCCAACGTCGGTCGGAGCACCCGGCGCCTCCTTGTCTGAGGGCTCACCGGTGCTGCCGGAGGAAGACAGGCTGTCGCGGAAGATCGCGATCCCGGCTCCAGCCAGGACGGCGAATGCACCAACCAGCCAATTGAAATCATGTTCAGCGGCCCCACCCGTCAATTCCACCGGCGCTGCGCTATCCCCACGCGCAGCCGCTTCTGCTTCGGCTTCGGCCAACGCATTGCGTTCGGTTTCATCAATCTGCGTGAACGAAAACTCAGACCAGGGCTGTTCGTACTGCCCCCAGTATTGCGTACCGTCCGCGGCTTCCAGCACCAGTTCGCTACGCGTACCGTCTTCGGCAACCTTGAAGAAATCGAGAACAGAAACATTCTTTCCGTTCTCCAGTTTCAATATCAGGTTATTGCCAGACTTTTCATATGCCGTCACCAATTCCGGTGAAATGGGTAATTTGACGATACTGGGTTCTACCAGAGAGATATTGCTGCCAGGGAAATTCCCAATTTCATCTGCAACAGTCGGCATACTCATCACCTTTAATTGAATAAATTTTTACCTGGCGCAAAACCTCCGTACCTGCCCCATCAAGGCCCGGCAACGAGGGTTCAACTGGAGAAAAACAGGACGGCTTTTCGCCGCATGCTCACTGCGCTGGCGCCTATCCGACCCGCTTCGCGACAGCAATAAAGACGCTGTTTCCATACGAAGTACAGGGTTTTTCGTACCAGGCAAGCCATTCCAGGAAAAATTCTAGCAACAATAAAATTGCTGTTTTTTGATATTCAAATAAATGCGAATAATTGAATATGAGATAAATGGACGGGCACTATTCAGATACCGTACAGATACTCATCAATCTGCCAACATCCCGGTCATTTCGACCTGAAATTCCGATGATTGATAAAAAACAATCGAATATTTCTGCCGCTGGCCAGTAAAAGGCAAGCGTCGAAATACGGAAAATCAAACTGCAAACAAAAGAAAACAGGCATCCAGGATGGATGCCTGTTGCCCATCAAACGATGGCGTGGTCCGCGCTGGCCTGGCGGATCTCACTGGCGCCATGCTTCCCCTGCCTCAGAACCGGTAGGTCAATCCGATCACCGGGCCACGCATGACGGTATCGAAGACATGCCCGTTCGAACGGTAATCCACACCCAGCATCTTGTAGCCGGCCGAAGCGGAAAACTGGTCGGAAATGTTATAGCTGACAACGCTCAGCACATTCCAGGTAAACCGCGCACCCGCTCCCAGGCCGCCAACGTCGGCCTGAACCTGCACCTGCCAACGATCGTTCCAGCGGTAGCGGAAACGCCCGCCCAACACCGGATCCACCCAGGAAAAGCTTTCCCCATAGGAACGGCTGACATTGCCATAGCGCAGCTTGACGTCATTGGAAATATGCCAGTAGCGCACACCGGCCAGCAGTTCCAACACTTCCTTTTCACCCTCATGGACGCGGTAGCCGCCTTTGAAGGTGACGGTCAGTTGCCGGGTATCGGCTGAGCCATCCAGCACCTGCGTGCCTGCCAGCACAGGCAAGGGGCCAGTCGTGCGGCTATCGGTGATATCGGTGTAGGCGACATCCGCAGCCAGCACATAGTTGCCGCGCCGCCCCCATAAGTCGATGAACCCGCCGAAGTTCAGATCGTCGAATATCTCTGAAAAAGGTTTCGCCACCGTGATGGTCGGGCTGCGCCGGAAAGGCGACACCGACCCATCCAAGCGCGCCGCCCACAGATAAGGAGTCAGTTGCAAGGCCCAGGCTGGCCGGGCCGCTTCCGCCAGGTTAAAACGCGGTTGATCCCCGGCATGGGACGCGGCTGCCCCCAAACACATTGCCACGCCCAGCAGCAGCCGGTTCTTGAATTTTTCATGCATCGCCTTCATCTCTTCCTTGACCCGGACGCATCGTTGCGGCCGGCCTTGATAGCGCCATAGCGGGACGGCTGCCATTCCCATGGCGACGTCCCCGGCCAAGCCTTCCGGGCAGAGGAATTCTACCCTGAGGCCTTGCTCTACAATCGAAGGCTATTCCGCCTTCACAGGTGAGCCATGCCATCCTTGCCCGCCCATGCGATGCCGCCCTCTGCCGCGCTGTATGCCGAACTCCGCCAGCGCTTCGATGCCCTGATCACGGAAATCGGCCACACGCCTACTGCCGAGCCTCTACCCGCCGCCCAGGCACAGGCGCGCGATCTCGCGCTGGCCCGGCTGGCTGCCTACCGCGAACAGCTGGATCAGGATCTGAGCCGCCTGGAAGATGCTGCCGAATGGGAGACCTTCACAATCGCCCTGTACGGCGAAACCAATGCCGGCAAATCCACCATTATTGAAACTCTGCGCATTTTGCTGGGGGAACCTGGCAAGCTGGCCGAACGCGCCCGCTACGCCGAACTGGCGCAGGACGCCCCCCAGGAAGCCAGCGTGCTGGAACAGCTGGCGCAGGCCACGCAGCAACTGGCAGAGGAAATTGAACAGGCACGCATCCGGCAGGCCGCACAGCAGTCGGCGCACACGGCAGCGCTGGAAGATGCCAGACAGGAAGCCGCCAGCCTGCGTATTCAGCTGCAAGCGGATCTGGCATCGCTAAACTGGCTGCAGAAGATGCTCCACTGGTTCCGGCCGCTGCCCGAAGAGCAGCAACTGGCGCAAGCGGAGCAAAGGCTGCAGGCATTGCGAACTGCGCTGGACGACGAACAAGCGGGTACGGCTGCCAACATCGCCCTGCTTGATACCCGCCTGGCCGATGCCATGCAGCAACAGAGCACTGCCTTGGCGCGTCATGCCGAACTGGCCGCGCTGCAGGATGGCGCCATCATCGGCACGGGCCATGCCGACTTCACCCGGACGGCCAGGCGTTACGAGTTTGAATATCAGGGCCAGAAATTTGCACTGATCGACGTCCCCGGCATCGAAGGCAAGGAGGACGATGTCCTGGCGAGCATTCAGGCCGCCATCCGCCAGGCGCATGCCGTGTTCTACATTACGCCCAAGGCTGCGCCCCCGAACCAGGGCGAACCCGGCACCCCCGGCACGCTGGAAAAAATACGTGCACAGCTCTCCGACCAGGCCGAAGTCTGGTCCGTATTCAATAAGCGCGTGACCAACCCACAAGCCCTGCAAGGCGCCACCTTGCTGGATCCTGATGAAACCAGGGGCCTGCTGGAACTCGAAAATCGCCTGCGCGAGCAACTGGGCAGCAGTTACCGCAACACCATCAGCATCAGTGCCTTGCCAGCGTTCTATGCCGTTGCCGACGCCCTGCTGCCCGGCACTTCGCTGCACCGCGCCCGCGCCAAGTTCCTTGCCGCCATGCCACCGGAGCAATTGCTGGAAAAAAGCAATATGCGGGCCTTCTGTGATTTCATCGGCAAGGAGCTTTGCCAGGGCTACCGCGAAAAAATCCGCCAGGCCAATCTTCATAAGATCCGCGCCGCGCTGGTACGCGGCCAACAACTGCTGCAGCAGATCAGCCAGCAGTTGCTGCACACGGCCACGCAATTGGCGCAACAAGCGGCCAACGACCGGCGCGAACTGGACGCGATTTGCTTCAGTACCGAACAAGCCCTGCGCGCCGCCTGCAGCGAGGTTCTGGATAGCGCGCGCGCCCGCCTGCGGCAGCAGATTCACGCGGACATCGACCGCAACATCAGTCACAGCGAGTTCAAGAAATGCCTGCGGCGCTACACCGAAGACAGCGGCCCCGAGTTGACAACCGCGCTGGCCAGCACGGTTGCGCCGATTCTGGAAACCTTCCAGGCGCAACTGGAGCAACTGACCCGGCGCGCAGCCGCCCAAACGGAAAATGTGTTGTCCCGGTCTCTGCTGCCCGCCTTCCAGCCGAGCTTGCCCGCCATGGAACTGAAATTCCGTTTGCGGCGCAATTTCCAGGCCGTGAATCTGGCCTCTACGCTGGGCGGCGCCGCCCTGCTGGTCTGGAACCCTGCGGGCTGGATACTGGCTGCCATCGGTGCCGCCACCGTCGCACTCAGCCTGTACAACTCCGTGCGCGGCATGCTCAGCAGCCGACACAAACAGGCGCAGCAGCGCCAGGCTGCCGATGACAATATCGGCCGGATGTTCGACGCGCTCAAGGAAAGTCTGGCGCAGCAACTGGATGTCTTCAATGCCGGGCTCAGGCAACTGGCCGAGCCTGTGCACCAAAACCTGAACCTTCCTGCACAATCGGTACGCCTGATGCACGGCGCCATGCAACAGGCCAGCGATGGCCTGTCCGGGCTGCTTGCCAGGCTGCCATGACTCTTACGGAATGTCTCAATGAGCCAGACACTGGATACCTTCCTTGAGCAAAAGCAACGGGCCCTGACCCTGCTCGACGAGCTCGCTGCCTTTCTTGAACAGGGGCAGGCACTGGGGGTCGCGCTGCCAGCCACGCTGGCGAGCAAATTGGCGCAGGCCAGGCAGGACCTGAGCCAGGAGCGGCTGCGTATCGTCCTGATCGGCGGATTTTCGGAAGGCAAAACGGCCCTGGCGGCTGCCTGGCTGGAGCGGCTGGACACCGAGACCATGCGCATCAGCCATAGTGAATCATCCGATGCCGTGCAACGCTATGACATCGGGGAGCAACTGGAACTGGTGGATACGCCCGGGCTCTTCGGCTTCAAGGAACAATTCAACCCGGATACGCTGGCGCTGGAGAAATACCGCGACATCACCCGGCAATATGTCAGCGCCGCCCATCTGGTGCTGTACGTCATGAATGCCACCAATCCCGTCAAGCACAGCCATGCGGAGGAACTGCAATGGCTGTTCCGCACGCTGAACTTGTTGCCCCGAACCGTGTTTGTCCTTGGCCGCTTTGATGAAGTCGCCGATATCGAAGATGAAGCCGATTACGAGGAAAAGCTGGCGATCAAGCAGGAAAGCGTCACGGCACGCCTGGACGCCATCCTGGCGCTGACGGAGCAGGAACGTGCGAGCTTGAGCATTACTGCGGTAGCCGCCAACCCATTCGGCCTGGGCACGGCGCATTGGCTGCAGCATCTGGAACAGTTCCGGCGCCTGTCGCACATAGATACCCTGCAAACCGCCACGCAGCAACGCATAGAACACAGTGGGGGCCCGCTGGCACTGGCCCTGGCCATGCGCCACAGTATCATCGCCGACCTGCTGGCGCAGCAATTGCCGCAAGCCAGGGAAGGCACGGCCAGCCTGCTGGCCGAATGCCGCCAGCTCGACGCCATGCGCCGGGCGCAACAAGCGGAAATTTTCCAGGTTCAACACAAGATTGCCCAGGCCCGGGTACGGCTCAGTGGCAAGATCGTGCGCTATATCGAAGAACTCATTCTTCAAGCCCAAGGCACATCACCCGACACCTTTGCCGATTTCTACCACCGTGAAATCGGTTCCGAAGCTACCCTGGTGCGCCAGCGCATCAAAGAATACTTTGTCGAAGAAGTCAGCAACATCACCGAAGACCTGAACCGCATACAGATCAGCCTGGAGTCCGGCATCTCGCACTTCAACAGCATGGCTGCCACGTTGGGCAAACAAGGGCTGCATTATCTGGCCGGCAGCAACCTCATCAACACGCAGCACATTCTTGCTGCCCGTGACGGCCTGAGCAGTATTGCCAAAACCATGGGCATGGATATAGGCAAGTATCTGGTTTTCAAATCCTTTGGCGCCGTCAATCTGGCCAAAGGCATCAACGGCATGTTGTCCATCCTGGGGCTGGCCCTGGAAGTCTGGGATACCTGGCAGCAGGAGCAACGCAAACGCATGTTCCAGGCGGCCATCGAAAAGCTCTGCGCCCAGCTATCCGAAGAAAGCCGCCTGTTGGTTGCCAGCATAGAGAGTGAAGAGTTCGAAACCCACTTTTTCCCCAGCCTCGCGCCGCTGCAAGCGCAATTGCAGGACATTTCCCGTGAGCTTGATAGGCTGCAGCAGCGCCTGGCGCGTTTCGAGGCCTGGCGCGAGCGGGGCGAAGCCATCCGGGCCGCACGGCCGCTGCGCCAGGACACGAACGCAAGCCTGGTGTCCGCAACGGCTGAGACGCGTGCCAGGATAGAAACACCTGAACCGGCCGACGAAATGCCAGAAGCCGCCGAGACGGCACAGACCACTGAGATACTGCCGGAAACCAATGCGCGCCCCGAGGCATCCGCACTATCGGCGGCGCAGGATGGCGTTGCGCCGCCAAAAACAGCAACGCCAGAACCGCAAAGAAAGCGTTTCTGGCAGCGCTGGTTTTCCTGATACCGAAGCCGTGCTGGCAGCAGCGGGGGGCAGATCCAGACCTGCCCCCCGCTGCCGACAGGCACATCGCCTGCGGATTACAGGCCTTCGTCGGCCTGTTGACCCTTCTGGTACACCGTATAGACGACCACGGGAATCGACAGTTCGCCCAGGTATTGCTCAACCAGAGGCTTCACTGCATCCCACTCCAGACCACCCACACCCGTCGCCAGGCGCGGCAGCGCAAGGCTGGTAATGCCTTCCTTCTGCACCAGGCGAACCAGGTTTTGCAGTGCATGCCGCACATTTTCCAAGGTCGCCTTACCCGGCTTGGCCGTCGGGCCATCGCCCACGCTATTCTGCGTGACCAGATTCACGATGCGGCGCATACCGCCGTTCTCGTCCACGCCAGCCCAGACCCAGACTTCACCGGGCTCGATCGCCTTGGAACGGGTATCGTGACGGTAATCGCGTACCAGCGACGGCCAACGCTCGCGCAACGCCAATGCCAGACCGCTATCGAAGGGATCATTGGCTGCAATCCCGTGAGCCAGCAGGTCAGCCTTGGACAGCAAGATATCGCCAGTAACTTCTTTAATCAATTTCGTTCTCCCGTTGAAGACGGCAACGCAGGCCAACACCGGCATCATCCCGCCCGAATTATGGAAAGCGCCAGGCTTTCCTCAAATAAACCATCCAGCAGCGCATCTCGTCAAAAGCCAGACTCACCTTCAGCGAAAAACCGCAACTGAAAACCTCTGCTGCAATTACCCGCTGATGATTGCCGACTCAGCCGTTTCTGCGCCCGCATTCTTAATCAATCTTTCAAGTCCATTATAGGAACCCGGCGGTCCTTTGCCCCGGCATTCCTTTGACGCAGCGCAAGCCCGGCGCAATTAAATCACTGGCCGGGAAATTGTCTCCTTTAACATCTATCCGGTTCCGGCGCACCGCTTTTATTCATGGCTGAAACACAAAACGAAAAGACCCGGGGCATGCAAGCACTCAAACCACAGACACATTCCCCGCACTGCCCAGCCTCCCGCCAGAAAATTTTGCATTCATTCACAAAATAAAAGTCAAAATCCCCTGCCGCGATAAGCGCATCCCCAAACCCTCGTAGAATAGCGAAACCGTTTCCTCCGTTTTCCGACCGGCCACTCCGGGCCTGCGCCTGTGCCCGGCCCATGAACTGCATTGATATTCAGAGCCATGCCGCGCCAGATCAGCGACCGGACCTATTATTTTCTTGCCGCCATCATCGGTACCCTGACCGGGGTGCTGGGCAGCGCCTTTCACAGCCTTGTCGAACGCTCCCTGGCCTGGAGCCGTCATTTGCCGGAAACCCTGCAGCTTTCCGGCCCGCTGCTATATATCGTGATGGCCCTGTTCTCGGCCGTGATGTTCTGTGCCGCCGTTGCCCTGGTGCGCCGCTACGCACCGGAAGCCAGCGGCTCCGGGGTACAGGAAATCGAAGGCGCCATGCAAGGCCTGCGTGAAATCCGCTGGCAACGCGTCCTGCCCGTCAAATTCATCGGCGGCACGCTGGCGCTGGGCGCTGGCCTGGTCGGTGGCCGTGAAGGCCCGACCATTCACATGGGCGCCTCCATCGCCAAAGCCATCAGTTCACGCTTCACCCTGGCGGCAGAGCAAGCGCGCGCGCTGTGGGGCGCCGGTGGCGCCGCCGGCCTCACCGCCGCCTTCAATGCGCCCCTGGCTTCCATTGCCTTCATTATCGAAGAGGCGCGCGACGCCTTTCCCTACCGTATCAATACCTATGGCGCAGTGATCATTGCCTGTGGCTTCAGCGGCCTGACCACCACCGCGCTGACAGGCTCGATTCCCTACATGTCGATGAGCGCCGAGCACATGCCCACGTATTTCCTGCCGGCCTTTATCGTGCTGGGGCTGGTATTGGGCGTGCTGGGCGTCGTTTTCAACCGCGCCATCATCGCCGGGCTGAATCTCTCGCAGAAAGTCGGCCTGAAAGTATCGCCATACCTGATTCCCGCGCTGCTGGGCCTGATCATCGGCCCGATGCTGATTCTGTTCCCCGAAGCCACTGGCGGCGGGGAATCCCTGGCAGTGGCCCTGGTCAGCAACCCGCTGCCCATCGGCTTGCTGGGTCTGGTCATTCTGCTGCGCTTTTTCCTGACTGCCGCCAGCTACTCCACCGGCGTGCCTGCAGGCATCTTCGCCCCCATCCTGGCGCTGGCCACGACCAGCAGCATTCTGTTTGCCACCCTGCTCGGATATGTCATCACGCTGCCGCCCGGCGCCATGGTCGCCTTTGCTGCCGCCGGCATGGCCGGTCTGTTTTCCAGCACGGTGCGCTCCCCGCTGGTCGGCATTATTCTTGTACTGGAGCTGACGGGCACCTATGCCCTGGCGATTCCCTCGCTGCTCACCGCCGTCACAGCCCATCTGGTCGCAGCCGGCCTGGGTGGCAAGCCGATTTATGAAGTCCTGCTGGCCAGAACCTTGCGCCTGGCAGGCCAAAGCATGCCGGAAAAGCCAGCGGATAAGGCGTGAGGCGCGGCGGGCGCCCCCTGCGCCCAACTACCTGCCGGTCTGGCGCGCCAGGCAGCGTTCAGCCAGAAACACGCATAAAGCCAGCCACAGCGCACTCACCGCAAAACCTGCCACCACATCACTGAAAAAGTGGACATGCAGCAAGATACGGCTTGCACCGATCGCCGCCACCAGGCCTGTCGCCACGGCAATGCAAGCCATATGCCAGCGTTCCGGCAACAGGCGCAGCAATAGGTAGCAGCCAAAGCCGTATATGATCAAGGACGCCGAGGCATGGCCGCTGGGAAAGCTGAATCCCGTCGCTTCGATATAGCCATGCGTATGCTCCGGGCGAACGCGCTGGAAGAGATGCTTGAGCACCCAATTCAGCGCCCCGCCGCCGGCCGTTGCCAGCACGGCCGTGCCGCACAGCCACCAGCGCCGGCGCCAGGCCAGCAGCGCCAGCATCAGCACGGACAGCAAGAGCAGGAAATAGCGGTCGCCCAGGAAGGTGAACCAAGACAGCCCGGCCAGCAAGCCGCCTGGCATCTGTTCCCCCAGCGCTTCCGCCAGCGCGGTATCGAATGTCACCATGCCGCCAGGCTGGGCAACCGCTGCCGCCAGCACCAGAAAGAGCGCCGACATCGCCAGCGCAAAGCCCCCGTATAGCGCCGTGCGGCGCCAGCCCGGCTGCAAGCCCGCCAGGCTGCGCCAGGCCAGGGCGGCCAGTATGGCCACGCCAGCCGGCATGGCGAAAAGCCAATAATAAGGATGGGCCGCGGCCCAGGTTGCAAACTCGGTCATGATGCCTGGCTACCGCTCAAGCGCCGCTCCATGCGGATCAGATCCGTGCGCGCATCGCGCAGGCGCTCATCCAGGCGGCGCAACTCGCGGCGCAGGCGCTGGCGCTCCTTGTCGTCACCCGCCTTGTCGAGCTGGCTTTCCAGCCGATCCTGTTCCGCATGCAGCGCGACAATGGCTTCCTCTGCCTGATAGACGGAATACCCCGCACGGTAATTGGCTTCGAAGGCCAGGGACTGCTGCACCGGGCAAGTCTGGGCGTAAGTGCGGCCTTCACGCCCCCATCGCAAGCCGTTTTCCGGTGTGCAGAACATGGCAATGCCAGCCGCGTAGCCAGCCATATATTGTGTTTCGTCTGCCTCCACGCCAATCTTCGCGCATGCCTCGCGGTCCTTGATGAAGTTCGAGCGCGGCGTGCCATTGACGGCCTCACGCATTCCCTGCTCGTGCCAATCCACCGTCAGGCACTCTTCTTCCGACATGGAGGCGCATCCCCCCAGGCCTGCCGCCAGGCCCAGGGCCAGCAAAGCAAATTTCCCATTCATGCAAGTCAATCCAGCGTTTTCGCGAGTCAATCCGCCATTTTCCCTGTCTCGCCACGTTCTGGCTACCTTTGCCCTGCAAGGGTCCGTTACAAGGCCTGCCCGGGCGCATCGTTGTCAAGGACATAGGCAAGCGTCAGCCAACTTACACACGCACACGGAACGGACTGGCGACGCAGGCAAATATCCGTTATTTTTGCGCATGGCCGCTCCGGTCTGGGCATTTCCCTATCCCGCCGTCCCTTGAGCCACTGCTGGCAGAATGAATAACACTGAATCCCGCTGGAAGTATCTGATGGCCCGAACGCTGAATCTTTTCGGCGTGCTGGCTTCGCTTGTCCTGATTGTCAGCATTTCTTTTGAAGCCTTTTCCAATTCGGCATTTACCGGCGATACCATTTACACCAAAATTCAGCTGGGCGTCTGTCTCTATTTCCTGCTGGATTTCTTCCTGCTTTTGATTATTGCGCACGACAGATTGCGATTCTTTTTCAAGAATTTCGTGCTGATTGTTCTGTCCGTGCCCTATTCCTATCTCATTACACGATTCTCGCTGGATTTCTCCAGCGAAGTGCTGTACCTCCTGCGGTTTCTACCGATTATCCGTGGTGGCGCCGCGCTGATCATTCTGGTGCAGATGGTGGTCAGCAACCGGGTGTCCGGTCTGTTCATTACCTACCTAGCGATTTTCTTTTCGATTACCTATTTTGAAACGCTGATCTTCTACGTGTTCGAATCCGGTATCAATCCCTTGGTGAAATCCTACCCTGATGCACTCTGGTGGGCGTCGATGACCGTCACGACCGTCGGCTCCAACATCATTCCGACGACCACGATAGGCAAAATCTGTACCGCAACGCTGGCGGTAGTGGGCATGACGACCTTCCCGATCTTCACCGCCTACATCACGACCGTGATCCACAACCTGAACGACAGGCAGAAGAAAAAACAGCTGGCGGAAAAACAGGCCGCCTACCAACAGGCGACGGAAGCCGCCAGACAGGCGACGGCCCAGGCCACGGCCGCAACTGCAGGCACGACTGCAAGCACTGCACACCCACCGCCCCAGGATCCGGCGCAAACCCCGCCCTCCTCCCAGGCTTGAGCCCCCCGCCAGGGCACCTCCGCCTGGCGGGCCGGCCTTTTTTATTGCGCCTGAGCGGTGTAATGCTGAACGCGCTCGCGCGCTTCCTGCACCAAGGCGGCCCCATCCAGCCCCTTGCTGCTGACTTCCCGGATCCATTCCTCGATGACAGGCTGCGTGGCTGCCTTCCAGCGCTCGGTTTCCGCTTCGCTGATGGCATAGACATCATTGCCGCGTGCAATCGCCACCTCCCGGCCAACGGCATCGGCCGCCTCGAAACGAGAGGCCACCCAGGCGGACATTTCCCGTCCGCTATTGGCGTCTATCACCTGTTTCTGCGCAGGCGTCAGGCTGTCGTATTTGCGCTGATTCATGACGTAAATCATCGTTGCCGTCGTCATCGCTTCACTGCCCGCCGTTTCCACGCTATAGCGGGTCAATTCATGCGCCTTGGTGGATGGCAGCACCTCCCAGGGCACCAGCGCACCGTCGATCACGCCCTTGGAGAGGCTTTCCGCCATCTGCGGCACCGGCATGCCTACCGGCGTTGCGCCCAGGGCGGCAAGGATCTTGTTCCCCAGGCGTGACGGGGCGCGTATTTTCAGGCCGCGCAAATCCGCCAGGGTTTCGATTTTCTTGTCACGCATGTGCAACTGATTGGCGCCATTGACCCACACGGCCAGAGGCTTCACTCCCTTGAATTCATTGGCCCCATGCTGCGCCACGAAATCCCAGATGGCACGCGCCGAAGGCTCATGCTTGGTGGTCAGGAACGGCAGTTCAAATACCTCTGACACAGGAAAGCGGCCTGGCGTGTAGCCGAGCAAGGTCCAGACGATATCCGCCACGCCATCCCGCACCTGATTGAAAAGCTGCGCGGATGTTCCACCCAGTTGCAGTGCCGGGTAAATCTGGCATTTCAGATCCCCATTGGATTCGGCCTCGATTTTTTCGCACCATGGCACGATGAATGTCGTATGCGCCGCCGATACGGGCGGCAGTTGATGCGCTACCTTCAGCACCACAGGCGCCGCCTGTGTCGTGGCACTCATGCCCACGGCAGCCGCACAGGCCAGCAGTGAAAGATATTTTTTTGAAATCATGGTTTGTTTCCTTGATTGAAGTGCCGCCAGCGGCACCGGCAATGAACTCGGGAGGGCAGTTTTTGCTGCCGTCGGCCGGATGCGTCCGGCACTGTCTCCCGATGAAAAATGCGCCCGCCAGGGCTAGGCGCCAGAAGCAGGCTGATCCCATTCCGGCCGGCCAGCCTGCTGGCCGGCGACGGAATACAACGCGCCCGGCGCATTGCGGGTCTGTTGAAACTGCGCCAGTGTTTCGCCGCGCATGGCGGCATAGATATGCAGGTTGGACGCCCCAACGACAGCGCCCAGCTTTTCCAGCACGAAAAACGACGCGCCGTAATGGATGAGGCCACGCCAATCGCGCTCGCGGATCAGCGCGCGCTCTGCGTCGCTCAGCCCGGCCTCCCTGAAACAGCGCTCCTGATCCTGCAGGAACGCGGCCCGCCGTTCCGGCTGCGTCAGATCGTGCAGGAAACGATTGATGCGATAGCCCTTCACGCTGCGTGCCAGGTCAAACGGATAGGTCCCCGCCAGTTTTTCCGCACCGGCCAGTTCGCTCGCCATCCTGGCCCGGTGACGCGCCAGCGTGGCCGGCAAAGGTGCGGCGACCGCCTCGTTTTCATAAATGGCCGTCGCAATACCGGTCATGGAAGGCAGGTAGTAGCTCTGGTGCACCTTGCGTATGCCGGCTGACAACGCGCCACGCATCACCAGCCACATGATTACCTCGGCCCCTTCCAGGCCGCCGAGCTCGGCATACTCTGCCTGGGTCAGCTGGGTCAGGTATTCGGGATCCTTTTCCAGCAGCGCCATGAACTGCTCATCCCAATCGGGATTGTTGAACCCGGCGCGCTCTCCATGCACCTGGTGCGACAGGCCACCGGTTGCCACGATGGCGACCTTCAGATCCTCCGGGTAGCTTTCGATCGCGCGGCGCAGCGCCTGGCCCAGCTTGTAGCAGCGTCGCGCCGTCGGTACTGGAAACTGCAGGACGCCTACCTGCAGTGGCACAATCGGCACAGGCCACTCAGGTTGCGGCGGGCACATGACGGACAACGGGGAAAAACAGCCGTGATCCAGCGCCTTGCCCTGGAAAAATGACATGTCGAACTCATCGCTCATCAGTGACTGCCCGATATGGCGCGCCAAGGCCGGATGCCCAGGCACCGCAGGCAGGTCGCGCGCGCCTCCTCCTTCGTCCGCCACGCCATAGCTTTCGCCGATCCCCAGCGCGAACGCGGAGTAATGGTCGAAAAAGAACGAGGTGACATGGTCGTTGAAAATGAACAGCAGCACATCCGGCTTGCGCGCTTCGATCCATGCCTGAACCGGCGCAAAACCCTCGAAAATCGGTGCCCAGACCGGGTCCCGGCGCTTGTCTCCATCAAAGGCAAAACCAATGGTCGGGGTATGCGATGCAGCAATCGCGCCAATAATCCTGGCCATATGAAAATCCTCCTGTCTAGAACCGGCCGTTACGGCATCGTGCTTGGCCGCCGGTCGTTGCTTGCGTATTATTTGCCAGCCGCCGGAAGCCGCCCAGATGCTGGCTTTGGCATCGTGATAACCAAATGGAATCTCGGGTTTTCACTCATTCCCGAGTTCCGTTCCACAGGAAATGTCCATGAAGCTGGCCGCCTTGCACGCCCTGGTCGCAGCCGTCGAAGAAGGCAGCCTGCGCGGTGCTGCGCGCCGTACCGGCACCTCCCAGCCAGCGCTGACCAAAACCATACGCGAGCTGGAACTGGAGCTTGGCAGTTCGCTGCTGACACGTACCTCACGCGGCGTGCAAGCGACGGCACAGGGCAAAGTGCTCTATGAACGCGCCCTGAAAGCCACGCGCGAACTCAATCTGGCCGTCGATGAAATCCACCGGATGCGCGGCCATATGGTCGGCGATCTGCATATCAGCGCCGTTCCGGTCGCCGTCATGCTGCTGGTACCGGAGTTGCTGCGCACCTTCGGCCAGGCCTATCCGGATGTCCGGCTGCGGGTCAGCGAAGAGCTCTACATCGCGCAATTGCAGCGCTTGCGCACGCAGGAAGTCGATATCACGGTCGGCGGCATTCCCAGCGACCTGCCGCCAGGAGAATTCGTCGTCGAACCCCTGATCCAAACCACCATGGTGCCTACCGTCCGCAAGGGCAGCCACTGGTTGCAGGCGCGCACACTGCAGGATCTGCAACGCGCACGCTGGGTGTTTACCGGCGCCCAAGGGGAATCCGGCTACGCCCGTACCTTGTATGAAAGCAATGGCCTGGCTGCACCGCCAGTCGGAGCCATCGTCAACTCCACGCTGGCCCTGCTGTCGCTCGTGGCCACGGGTGATTACGTCGGCCTGATGCCCAGCCAGATCGCCCGGCATCCGCTGGCCGCTCCCTTCATTTCGGTCATCCCCATCCAGGAACAAGGCCATGCGCTGGAAATCGGCGCGATCCTGCGCAGCGATGCCGCACCCTCCCCATTGCTGCGCCACATCATGACCCACCTGCATCGGGCCGCGCACCATGTGAACAGTCTGGAGCCTGCCGGCGATCTTTGATATTCTGAAAAAGCCCCCCGGCATCGCCGGCCTGCCCTGGCCGGCCAGTCTTTCCTGCCACCTAGGACTTCCCCGTTCATGGATCTGAAGCAGATGCGCTACTTCCTGGCAGTCGCCCAAGAGCTCAACTTCGGGCGTGCCGCGCAACGCTTGCACATCGCCCAGCCGCCGCTGACCCGGCAGATTCGCGCCCTGGAAGAAGAACTGGGGACGGCCCTGTTCATCCGCACACCCAAAGGCGCGGAACTGACACAGGCCGGCGAGGCGCTGCTGGCCGAAGTCCCCAATATCCTGGACCTGACCCGGCGCGCCAAGGAGCAGACCCAACTGGCCGGTAAGGGCCTGATGGGACGCCTGGACGTCGGCATTTTCAGCTCCGGCGTGATCCATGTGATTCCTGAGCTGCTCGCCATCTTTCATGCACAGCGGCCCGGCATACGCATCGGCCTGCACAATATGAACCGCAGCCAGCAACTCGAAGCCCTGCGGGAACGCCGCATCAATATCGGCTTCAACCGCTTCATGCCGGAGGAAGACGACATCGCGGTCGAGCACGTTCTGGACGAACCCTTTCTGGTCGCCATGTATGAGGGCCATCCCCTCTGCGGGCGCACTGCCATCACCCTGGCCGACCTGCACGGCGAACCCTTGATCCTCTATCCCAACCTGCCTGTCCATGGGCTGGCCCAGGAGGTTGCGCAGGCCTTTGAAGATGAAGGCATCACCCTTGCCGTCGCCCAGGAAGCCGAAGATGTTCTGACCAGCATCGCGCTCGTTGCCAGCCGGTTCGGCGTGTGCATCACGACTGCGTCAGCCGCCAACCTGCGGCTGCCCGGCGTCGTTTACCGCCCCTTGCATAGCAGCAGCCTGCGCCACATCACGCTGGATTGCCTGTACCGCCGCCACGATCACTCCCCTGCGCTGCACGCGTTCCTGGCTGTGCTGCGGGCCTACCGCCGCCAGGGCGATGCGTCTGCCGGCCTGTGCCCGCCCGACTGAAACCCGCTGCCGGCCTATCCTCGTTGCCCCTGCCGCAACGGCCGCACCCGGCGGCTTCCCTCCGGCGGCATACCTTTACAGTATGAACTGCGGCATGCATCGGTATTGGACGCCAGCCTGCCCGTCTCCCTATAGTCGTCGCGCCGTTCCGCTACGGCCCCGACAAATAAAACAGGAGACACTTTCATGCCTATCCGCCCTGCATCCTTGCAACGCGGTCTCTGCGCCCTCGCCCTGATCCTGGTGCTGGCGCTGGCCGCCGCCACTGCCTTTTCCCCGGCGTTCCTCGACAGCTGGGTGTCACTCATCATGGTGTCCATGGTACCGACGCAGATGGTGGTCAGCCTGCTCTGGCAAGGCCAATGGCCGGCCCGCGCGGCCAGCCTGCCGCAACCCTGGCGCGGTTTGCTGCACACCGCCGGCACCTTGATCAGCGCTGTCATCATCGCCTATCTGGCCCTGCAAATCACCGGCGCGGGCGCCACACCACCCACTCCGTTCACGATTCTGTACCTGATCCTGTCAGTACCCGTCACCCTGGCCCTGATCGTCCTGTTCCAGGCCTGGCCTTTCCAGCAACTGTTCCGTTCACCAGGCTTGCAGGGCCTGGCACTGCTGGCAGGCGCCTATGCCATGACCTGGCTGCTGTTTACCCGGTTCTTCAATTTTTCCTTTGCCGCCCAGGCACCGTTCTACCTCAGCAACCTGGATCCACAAGGCATCTGGACGGCCTGGTTGCCGCTGACCGCCAGCCTGGCTGCGCTCAGTTTCATGCTGGTGCTGGTGCTGCTGGATTTCTGGCCGCTCGACGCAGCAGCCCGCCGCTGGCCGCGCTTGACGCGCCAACCCTGGCGCGGGCTGACGGCGGGCTTGTGCGTGGCCGCCTGCACTGCGCTGCTGCTGTGCATGGGCTTGTCGTGGGCAGCCATGGATGTCGTCGTGTTCATGACGCGCATCTGCGTCGCCAGCATCTTCGGCCTGTTCATCGTGCTGGTCATGCTCGAAGGCGTGCCGCAGCTGGTTTTGCCCCAGCCCTGGCGCGGGCTGTGCCTGACCTTGGCGGCCGGCCTGCTGGGGCAACTCATGTATGCCCTGTATCGCGCCATTGCCCTCTGGCGCTTCGGCCTGTCCGGCGGCGCTGCGCCTTATGCCCTGGATCTCTGGCTGGCGGCAAGCATGCTGGCCGTGACTTTTCCCGCCATGGTGTTCTTCGCCCAGTACTTTCAATTCTGGCCGCTTGCCCGGCCCGCTGCGGCGCCGGCACCCCACCTCCGCCAGCCCAACCCGTAGCCCTTGCATTCCGGGTATCAAGTCCGCCAGCAAAGGTATTGGACGCTCTCCGGCCCCGGAAACTACATTGAAAATCACCCTGGCTGGCCAGCGGCAGCCTGGCTTCAGTCCACTCGTGCAGCCATCGCCGCCACCACGCCAGGAAAGAGCGCGGACCCGCCTGCCCCCTTTGCGGACGGCAGGCAGAGTCCGGCCACCTATCCCCCATGGAGAAGACATGCCACACCCCAACCCCTCTCATCACGATTTCATCGAACCCGTCTTCGATATTGCCAGCCTGTCGTCCTTTGAACTGTTTTCGCCGGATGTCGATGCTACGCTCTGGTTCTTCAAAGACCTGCTGGGCATGATCGAAACCTCGCGCAGCGGCGATTCGGTCTTCCTACGCGCCTGGCAGGATCCCTATGCGCATTCCCTGAAAATCACCTATCGGGAACGGCCCGGCATGGGCCATGCCGGATGGCGCGCCATGTCACCGCAAGCCCTGGACCGCCGGGTACGCACCATTGAATCCTCCGGCCTGGGCCGAGGTTGGGTGGAAGGCGAAAACGGGATCGGTCCGGCCTATGAGTTCACCCTGCCGGACGGCGCCGTCCAACGCCTGCACTGGGATGTCTCCTATTATGAAACCCCCAAGGCCGATCAAAGCGTCGTCCGCAACCGCATACAGCGCCGCCCGCTGCGTGGCGTGCCGGTGCACAGCCTGGATCACATCAACATCCTGTCGCGCAGCGTGACCGACAACAAACGCTTCCTGCAGGAACATATGGGATTCAAGCTGAGCGAGCATATCGTCTTCAGCGATAAAACAGAGATGGGTGCCTGGCTCCGGCTGATGAGCCGGTCGCACGATATCGCGCTGGTGCAGGATGGTGCCGGCCCCGGCGGCCGCCTGCACCATCTGGCCTTCCTGTATGGCAACACCCAGCATCTGGCGGATATCTGCGATGTGATGACCGACTATGGCCTGGAAATCGAAGCAGGACCTGCCCTGCACGCTATCAGCCAGGCGCAGTTCGTCTATGTGCTGGAACCGGGCGGCAATCGTATCGAGCTCGTGGGCACGCCCGGCTACGTCATCCATGATCCCTCCTGGACACCTGTCGTCTGGAGCCAGGACCATCTGGACAACGCGATTGTCTGGTACGGCTCGCCGCTGCCCAAGGAATTCGATACCTACGGCACCCCGCACGATGGCCCCACCGCCTACCGCACCCCCAATCGCTATATCGCTGCCGAAGCGGTGCACCTGCTGGGCCGCAAGGATCCGCAAAACGCCTGAGCCCGAACACCGACCACCTGCCGCACGGCTGTCCCGCTGCGCCACGGCCGGCATCTCCCGGCCCCGCCGGGATGCCGGCCGGCGCCAAGCGCCAGACCGGACGGACCGCTGCCTCCCACCACCCATGCCTCACGACCCACCCC
>NZ_CBCSIQ010000036.1:0-31512 GCF_965139615.1 Kerstersia similis | reverse complement strand
GGTATCGGGGTATAGGCCGGGGGGATAGGCGCGGGGTTTACGCCAGCGATCCTGCTCAGCAGAGCTGATGGCAGCGTGGTTTGACACTGTGGCCTTGTGCAGATCCTGCTGGTTGGCGGCAGGCTGGCGATACGGTTTGTTGCATCCGATTGCACTGTTTCTGACCAAAGAATGACAAGGCTTTGTAAGGATTGGTGTTTTCCCGTATATCCCCCATCTGCCAACAGGTTTATTCACAGCGATTGTGGGTAACTCGGGAATTGTGAATAACTTTCTACGATCTTGTAACTGGGTGGAACAGCCCGCACCGTATAATCGGTGCCCATGATGTCTCGCTGTCCAGGGAACGCCGTTCGCCATGACCAAACCCACCGATGAACGCCCGCGCAAGCGCGTCAGGCTGTCGCCTGCCGTACGGATTGAGCAGATCCTCGATGCCGCGCTGGTAGAGTTCTCCGATCACGGTTTCGGTGCGGCGCGTATGGAAAACATTGCCCGCCGCGTGGGGATGTCCAAAGCCGGGCTGTACGCGCATTTTTCGGGCAAGGAAGCCATCTTCGACGCCTTGCTGGAAACCATTCTGGCACCGGACTTTCCCAATGAGGTCTGGCTGCGTCAGGATGGCCGTTCGCTCGAAGCGGTGGTCGATGAGTACATGGATGAAATCTACTGTACGCTCAGCGACCCCAAGGCGATGGCGGTGTTGCGTCTGGTGATTTCCGAAAGCGGGCGAGTGCCGCAGCTGATGCAGAAGTGGCGCAACGATTTGCAGCATCACCTGGAAGAGCAGCAAGGCATCATCAACGAATGCACCGCGAACGGCAGCCTGCGTGCCTGCGCGCTGACCGATTGTTTTGCCATTGCTTTTTCGCCGGCACTGTATTGCTCAATCTGGCAATTGATCTATGCTGAATCCGATTGCGCGGAGATGCTGGAAGCAATACGCAAGGCGCACCGGCAGTTGATGCTGGATAGCTTGCGGCCGCTGATAGACAGCAAGCGCGAGGCCTGAGGGCTGAGGGCGGCAACTGTCGTCAAAGCCCCTCAAGCGATGATGGACAGCAGCAAAGGCGTGTGCGCCCAGGATTGGTTCAGCACGGATGGCGGCATGAACTGGTACCACGCCATGAACATGGCGGCACAAACCAGCCACAGAACGGCCGCGCGCCGTATCTTGCCCGAAAACAACCAGACGACACACAGTGTGGCGCAGATTGCGATGCCCAGCGCTGCCGGTTCGCTCCAGCGAGCCGTCTGATACAGCAGGGTACGAATGCTCCAGGCACTTGAGGCGGTGAGCAGCATGACAAAAACCACTGCCTGCACAAGCTGCATGAGGCAGACCCTGGCAGAGTCGGGGCGTTCTGGTGCGGAAGGAGTGGTCGTGGACATGGCGGAATGGCGCAAAAAGAAAACGTAAAGCCTGGTCAGCTTCTGAATTCAGGGCTCATGGAATGATCCGGGCGATATGGGTGCCGCGTGGGTGCCGCGCATGGCGGGCGGGAACCTGGCATCCCGATCAGGTTCTGATTTTATACCGACTTTTTGGTCGTTAAGAGTATCGCATGGATAAAAATTTCGATGCGCAGGTCTTGCATTTCCCCTTGACAGATCCGAGGATGAGCCTTGATGCATTGCCGACAGGCTAGGCGCTGACAGCTGATGCGGCGCCATGGCAGACATGCCGGCGCAAGGCGGCTTGACGCATTTGTCCTTGAGGTGTGATGCTTTTCGGCGGACGGTAAACCGTTTATCATTTAATAATAAGTTTTTTCTGTTATTACCACTGGTAATTAAGAGGTGGGTAATGAATTGCGCACTCATTGAGTCCTTCTACGATCCGTCAACGGCGACGGTGACGCATGTCGTTGCGGACCCGGCGACCGGGCAGGCGGCCGTCATTGATAGCGTGCTGGATTTCGATGCGGCGGCAGGCAGGATTTCGCGACAGAGTGCGGATCATGTGCTGGAGGTCTTGCGTAGCCGGGGTTGGACGTTGCAGTGGCTGCTGGAAACGCATGCGCATGCCGACCATTTGTCCGCTGCGCCGTACCTTAAGGCGCAGGCCGGCGGGGAAATTGGCATTGGCAGCCATATTCAGGATGTGCAGCGTGTATTCAAAGGCATTTATCACCTGGAGGATCTGTCCACCGACGGCAGGGAGTTCGACCGCTTGTTCGATGATGGAGACAGTTTTCAGCTGGGCCAATTGACGGTGCAGGTCATGCATACGCCCGGTCATACGCCGGCCTGCCTGACTTATGTGATCGGGCAGGATGCCTTTGTGGGCGATACGCTTTTCATGCCGGATTACGGCACTGCGCGTTGCGATTTTCCAGGGGGGGATGCTGCCACCCTGTTTCGTTCCATTCGACGGGTGCTGTCCTTGCCTTCCGAGACCCGCCTGCACCTTTGCCATGATTATCCAGCCGAAGGGGTGGCGCCGCGCTGGGTGACGACGGTTGCGGAGCAGCGTGCCGGTAACATCCATGCTCATGATGGCGTGAGCGAAGCCGAGTTCGTGCAGATGCGTACGGCGCGCGACCGGACCCTCTCCATGCCCAAGTTGATCCTGCCCTCGGTACAGGTCAATGTCCGGGCAGGACGTTTGCCGGAACCCGAAGGCAACGGCGTGCGCTACCTGAAATTGCCCTTGGATCAATTCTGATACCGAAGTTTGCGCCGGCATCACGCTGCTCCTGATCCGGTCTAGAATCTGGCCGGGAATAAGTGCCATTTTCATTAACCAGGGTGCATCATGAATCCAACGGACGCGGCACAGGCCGGCGCCATCGCAATGCCGGACAAGCGCATGGTGCGCTTGACCATTTTTCTGAGTGTCAGCCTCTCTACGCTGGGCGTCACGATCATCCTGCCGATTCTGGCGCCTTTGATCCGTGAACTGGGACTGAGTGAAAGCCAGGGCGGCTGGATGGTTTCGGTCGGTTCGGTCGTCATGGCGCTGTGCGGTGCCTGGTGGGGGCGCCGCAGTGATGCGCGGGGCCGCAAGGCCGTTATCCTGGCTGGCTTTGCCGGTCTGTGCATCAGCTATCTGGTTTATACCGTGATCATCGGCCTGGGCCTGTATGGCGTGGTGGGGGGCATGGCTTTATTCGCCCTGCTGCTCGCAGGGCGGGCTTTTGTCGGCGTGTTCCTGCCGGCCGTGCCGACGGGGGCGCAGTCCTATATGGCGGATATCACGACGCCGGAAGAGCGCAGCAGCGGCATGGCGGTGATCGGGGCGGCCAACGGCGTGGGAATGGTGTTAGGGCCGGCATTGGCCGGGGCGCTGGCGATTTTCGGGCTGATCTGGCCCATGGTGCTGGCAACGATCCTGCCTTTGCTGGCCTGGTTCGTGGTTAAGCGTGTGCTGCCTGCAGCGCCGCCGCGCAATCAGGCGGCAGGGCCCAGGCTCAGTCCGCTGGACCGCCGCTTATTGCCCTGGCTGCTGATTTGCCTGATCAATATGCTGTGCATCGTGACGCTGCAGATCAGCGCAGGGTTCTATTTCCAGGATCGCCTGGGTTTGACGGCAGCCGGCACGGCACGCGTGCTAGCCGGGGCGCTGACCTTGGTGGGCGTGGTGTTGATGTTGACCCAGGTGGTGCAGATACGCGTGTTGCGCTGGCAGCCACGGCGGCTGGTGCTCGTGGGGGCCGCGCTGGTGGCGGCGGGCTTGCTGGTATTGCTGAGCACGCGCAGCATGCCCATGTATTACTTGGCGTATGCCTTTATCGGCTGCGGCTCCGGCATGATTTTTCCCGGTTTCATGTCAGGGGCCTCGGTCAGTGTGGATCGTGAGCATCAAGGCGCGGTTGCCGGGCTGATCGCCGCGACGCAGGGAACGGGCGCCATTATTGCGCCCATTGCCAGTACGACCTTATATGAAATCTCCCCGACCTGGCCGTTCTCGGTGCTGGTTGGCCTGCTGGCGCTTGCCTGGCTGATTGCCTTGTTCTGGTTGCGCCGCATGCACGTGACGCGCTGAACGCGCCAGGCAGGTATCGGCCCACCAGGGTGTCAGCCATGCGTGGTGGGGCGGGCTTCCTTGTGCTGAGGGCGTGCCGAAACAGGCGCCCGATGTGTCCGAATGATCGTGAGCAGGCCGTGGGCGGCCAGGGGCAGCGACAGCGCCAGCCACGTGAGCCACTGGCCTGGCAAACCATGCCGGGCCGCACCGGCCAGGACGGCCGGCACCAGCAGGCAAATGGCGGGCCAGCTGATGCGGCCCCAGCGCCTGCCTTCGGACAGGCCGCCCAGCGCAATGGTACCTGCCGCCAGCAACAGGAACAGCGCTGCCTGATGCCACCACACCGGCCATTGTCCTTCCAGCCAGACATAGGCGATGACCACGAAAAACAGCAGAATTCCGCCGCTGGTGACCAGCCAGGTGGGGGCGGCGAACCCAGCGGCAACACCATCAGGCGGCGAGGGTTTGACACCTGCGTAACGCAGCAGGGGCGCATTGCTGGCGCGCCAGGGATTTTCGGACGCTGCCATGCCCGTGACGCCATAGCTCAGCGGCGCATCGGGGTGGACGCGTTCGAAGGTGCCGAAGAGTTTGTCCCAGAAAATGAAGCTGCCGCCGAAGTTCTTGTCGATATAGCGCGCATGCGTGCCGTGGTGCACGCGGTGGTGAGCGGGCGTGACCAGCAGGTATTCCAGCCAGCCCAGTCTGGGCGTGACCGCATTGTGATTGAACAATTGGATGGAGTAGTGCAGCGTGGAAATGGCCACGAACATTTCTACCGGCATCCCGAGAACGGCCAGGAGCAGGAAAAAGGGAATGGAGGTCAGCGAGGAATACCAGGAGTTGCGCACACCCAGGGAGAGATTGAATTTTTCGCCTTGATGATGCACCACATGAACGGCCCATAGCAGGCGGTAGCGGTGATGCAGCCGGTGCAGCCAGTAAAAGCAGAAGTCCCAGGCCAGGATGCCGGTCAGCCATTGCAGCGCCAGTGGCATGCGGGTGAATCCATTGAGGCTGGCATGCGCCGCGATCCAGCCGAACAGGGCCACTTCCACGCCACGAAACAGCCAGAGCACGATATGTCCGGAATTGAGGTTGAAAACCGTATCCCGCCAGTCATGCTCGGCGTGCCGTTGCCAGTGTAGCCAGCAGGCTTCGGCCAGTACGATGAACAACATGAAAGCGATGGGCAGCGCCAGGGCGTTCATGGCAGGGTCTCCCGGGAAGTCGGTGAACGGCGGCAGGCGGCCGTCGAGGCCGGGCGCGGCACGGGCATGGCGGCGTTGGCAGCGCGCTTGCCTATCAGGCCGCAGCGCAGGGCGGCGATGTGCCCCAGCAGCAGGCCGGTCAGCAAATCTATGAATAAGTGGCGTCGCAGCACAATGATGGACAGGGAGATGAGGATCGCCCAGAGCCAGAGCATCAGATTGACGGCGCGTGCTGCGTGTCGGGGTTCATTGCGCCGCAAGGCGTAAACGCTGAGCAGCGTCAGCGCGGCGTGCAGCGACGGCAGGCAGTTTTGCGATGAGTCCAGTTGCATCAGGCGGTTGAGCAGCCAGCCGGATAGCGTGCCGGGATCGGCGGCAGGATAGGCCGCCAAGGTCGTGGGGAACAGCAGAAAGCAGCACCAGGCGACGGCAGCGCAGCCCTGCATGGCAGCCGCCAGCGCATACTGTCGTGGCGGCGGGCAGCGCAGATACGCCAGAGGCACCAGGATAAACATCGACAGATAGGGCCAGATGGCCAGCGGGTCGAATGGCAACAGGCGGTCGGGCAGCCATTCAGGCAGGCTGCGTCCTGGCCCTTGCAACCAGTGGGCGCTGCCGTAGGCCAGGCCGATTGCGCCCCAGCCTATCAGCATCAGCCAGAGTCGCGGCGCAAACCAAGGCGGACGCCAGCCTGCCAGCCAGGGCAAGGGGGCGGCCTGTATTCCAGGTGGCTGGGCCGGCATGATCATGCCTGCTCTCCTGCCTGGGCGGCTGGTGTTTCGGGCAGGCGGCGGATACGGCGACGCTTTTCGTGGGGAGCCTGTTGCGGGAGGTCGCTGCGAAGCGTCCACCGCAAGCGCGAGCCGTCCACGCCATGACGCTCGAAGAGCGCTTGCAGTGTTTCCTGACAGCGCCGCAGTGCCTCGGGGTTGCAGTCCGCATGCAGGATCAGATCGCAGGCTCCCTGCTGCCAGAGGCGGTAATCGGCGTGCAGCGGCAAGGCCTGCGCCAGTGCGCGGCTGCAAACATCGGCAAACAGTGTGACGCGGCCGCCCACCCGGCCGGGCAGCAATAGCTGGTCGTCGTGGCGGCCTTCGATGGCGCTGAGTGCCAGGGTTACGCGTCCGCAGGGGCAAGGTGTGTCGCGCAGCGTCAGGATATCGTCCAGCCGGTAGCGCACGATGGGTTGGGTGCGGCGCGTGAAATCGGTAATGACTGGCAAAAAGCGGTGTTCGTCCAGCCACTGGGGCTCGATGTGGATGAATTCCTCATTCAGATGGAGGGTGCCGTGCGTGCAGGTAGCGCCCAGAAAGCCTTCCGTGGCTTGATAGACTTCCGCGACCTTGGGGAAGGATAGGCGCAGGCCGGTGCGCTCCTGCGGCTCCAGCACTTCAGCCACGGAAACCACCATCTGCGGTGCAATGTCCAACTGTCCGGCAGCCATTTGCCGGGCCAGGGCGACAAGTACCTGCGCCGGGGCAACGATGATGCTGGGCCGATAGGATTCCAGTCGCGCATGCTGTTCTGACAGCGGCGTGAACAGATCAAAGAATTCCAGCGTCAGCCAGCGGTTGTTGACACCTTGATAGAGCGTATTATCGGCGCGCAGGAACAGGGCGACCCGTTCACCCGCCAGCAGGCCGCGCGGCAAGAGCCTGGCAAGAATGGTGCCGGCCCATTGGCGCCGTTCTGCCGGGCTGGCAACGAACAACCCACGCCGCCCCGAGGTGCCGGAAGACAGGCCCGGGCTGTACTGCCCCGCCAGCTGGGAAAAGTCGCGGCTGCGCTCGGCCTGCAAGGCACACGCCAGCAGTTCATCACGCTTCAGGCCGGCCGTATTCATCTGGTCGAATTCCGCCATCATCAGGCTCTTGTCCATCAATGGCCACTGTGCCAGCGGCAAGCCGATGAACGGCCGGAAATAGGGGCTGTGCTGCAAGATATTGTGCTGGAAATGCAGTAGCTGGCGCTCCTGGTGCGCCTGCAGCGCGGTGCGGCTGGCAAAGCGCAGCCGGCGCGCGCGCTGGTAGTGCCAGAGGGTAGAGAGGGTTTCCCAGGTGCGGCTCATGTCAGATGTCCCCTTCATGGCTCAGGAGGATGCGCACCTGCCCGCCACGATGCAGTTCACCCAGCTGTTTCAAGGTGTCGTAATAGGCGGGAACATCATGCAGAACCAGATGCGCGAGCCGCGAAGGCGGTGTGCCGTCACGATAGCTGGCAGGCGCCCAGGCTGCGTCGCTGGCCAGCAAGGTCCAACCCGTCTCGGTTCGGACAAAAGCGCCCAAATGGCCAGCTGCATGTCCAGGTAGCGCAACGATGAAGACTTCGCCGTCCGCATCCGGCAAAGCCCAGCCTTGTTTGAAGGGCAGCAGGGCCGCTGGCAAGGCAACGCGGGGTAACGCTTCCACGGGACGCAGCCGTTGGGTGAAGTCTTCAGGTATCAGCCCAGGCACAAAGGCCTGGCGCAACGCTGCCCAGCCGCGCAAGGGGCGGGTAGCCGCCCAGCCTGAGCCCGAGCAGTAGATGGGCAAGGATGGAAAATCGCGCAGCCCGGCGATGTGATCACCGTGAAAATGCGAGAGCAGGATGCCATCCAGGTCGCTGATGGCAATGCCTTCCTGATGCAATTGCCATACCAGGGCGTCTGCTGTTTCAAAATGAACGGGTGTGATGCGCCGGTACAGGCTGATCAGGCCGCGGCGAGTTTGGGTGTGGAAGTGGCTGGCGTAGCCGGTGTCCCAGATCCATTGGCGCCGAGCGGTACGAATGCGCCAGGCACGCGCGGGAAAACGGCAGATGCGCAGCCCGGCACCGCGCAGCGCCATGCAGGCTGGATGGGTGCAATAGCCGGCGACATAAGTATGCAACTCAGCCATGGCGGTTTCCGCCAGGTGTTCTAGCCTGCAGCCATCGGGCGGTCAGGCGCACGCCGTCTGCCAGGCGGATTGGGGGGCGATAGGCAAGTTCCGCAATCGCCCGGGCCGGGCTGAGCGTCATATCGAAATTGACGGCGCCGATGCTGTAGCGCGTCAGCATCGGTTCATGGCCGCTCAGTTTGGCTGCTGCCTCCATGGCGGCAGCGGCCGCGCTGAGCAAGGGATAGGGAACGGACTGGATTCTGAGGTTCAAGCCCAGTTCCGTGACCAGCAGCTGCTGCAGGATGTCGGCCAGACGGACAGGCTCGTGGTTGCTGATGTTGTAGATGCGGCCATTGGGTAAGTCCGGCTGGGCGGTGGCCAGCATCATGGCGTGCACGACATTGCCTGCATAAGTCATGTCCAGCAATGCGGCACCGCCACGAGGCAGCTTCAGGACACCGCCGCTATCGCTTTTCAACTGCGCCAGCAGGCGTGGCAGCAGCACGCGGTCGTGCGGCCCGAAGATGGCGCGTGGCCGCAGCAGGATGAAGCGCGTGTCTGGGCCGACGGCCGACAGCGTCGCCAGCGCCTGTTCGGCTGCATGCTTGCTGCGGGCATAGTCATTGGCGAAACGGGCCGCGAGGAACGTTTCGGGGACGTCATAGCGGTGCTGGAAATCAAAATAGAGAGAGGGGGTGGAAATATGGACGAAACGCGGCACGCCTGTGCGAATGGCCGCCTGGGCCAAGGCAATCGTAGCGGAGACATTGATGCGCTGGAAGTCCTGTGCCGGCCCCCAGGGCGAGGACAAGGCAGCGCAATGCCAGACGGCATCGGCGTCGGCAAGCAGGCTTTCCAGTTCTGCCGTGCTGGCCAGCGTCAGATCGCAGGCGCGAAAACGAATGCCCTGCGCTGCCAGCGCCGCACCGGCGATGGCGTCGCGGCCCGTAGCGATGGCGTGATGGCCGTTTTCATGCAGCCATTGGACGGCGTTGCGGCCCAAGCCGCTGGTCGCACCCGTTACCAGGACACGGGTGCCAGGCGCCAGCCTGGGCGGCATGCGTGCTGTCGAGAGGGTTGGGGTGGTGCTGGTCATAGTTGCCAGGCCAGGGCGGCGAGCGTCAGGCCGGCACCTGTACCGATCAAGGCCGTGGGTTCGCCCTGCGGTAAACGCCCCGTCTGCCGGGCCTCGTGCAGCGCGGTGGGCAGTGAGGCTGCCACCTGGTTGCCGTGGGTGGCATAAATGTCTATCAGCTTGCCGCCGTCTATGCCCAAGCGCTCACGCATATGTGACATGCCCAGATGGCTGGCCTGATGGGGGATGACAAGCGCAATATCGTCCAGTGTCAGGCGCGTCGCCTCGAACAGTTCTTGCAGTAGTGCCTGTATCAATGGCGCTGTTTGGCGAAACAGTCGGGTGCCTTGCATCCGGAACAGGAAGTCGGTGTCATCCATGCCGCTACGCGGGTTGCGCCGGGTGCCGCCGGCACGTATTTCACAGAGCGCCGTATGGTTGGAGTAGGTGTGTTGCCGAAAGCCCAGCAGGCGTTGCACTCCGTTACCCTTTTCGACAATTGCGCACGCGGCGCCGTCACCAAAGATCAAGGACGACTTCGGATCCTGCCAATTCACGCCGCGTGAGGCAAGGTCGGCGCAGACAATGGCAATGCGCCGATACGTGCTGCTGTTGAGCAGTGCCGCAGCCGTGTGCAGGGCAGTGATGAAACCGAGGCAGCTGGCATTGATATCAAAGCCGGGCGTGCCGGCAGGCAGGCGGGCCTGGGCCAGCACATGCGCGGCAGAGCATGGCAGGGCTTGCACGGGAATGGCGCTGGCGCTGATCAGAAGGTCTATGGAGCCCGGTGCAATATTGCCTTGCCGCAAGGCGTCATGCAGTGCTTGCGCGGCCAGCCAGGCCTGATCATCCTGCGCGTGGGCAAGATGGCGGGACTGGATGCCGGATTGAGCCAGGCTATAGCCGGACGGTCGGCCCAGTCTCAGATCGAGTTCGTCCGCCGTAATACGCTGGCCGGGTAGGGCTTTACCCGTGGCAAGCAAGGCCAAGGGTAAGTATGCAGTAGAAGATGAATGGGCTGGCATGCCTGCTTTCTAATCCTGCTGTCCTTGCAAGGCAAGGAAAGACGGGCAGGTAATTTATCTCAAATTGTATGCAACATGGCCAGGGAAAGAGAGGTTGACTTGCCTGGATCTGCTCAATGTTTGCTCATCGCCTGGAGAGCCGCATGTTTTCTGGATGTGCACGGAATGCCCAGAGGATGTTCCCAGGGTTGTTCACAATGTGTGTGTGTAAACCTCGAAACTTGTGCATGAACGTCACTGCGTGGGCAGCGGGGCGGCAAGATATCCACAATTTACATCGGCGGCTTTTTAAAACTGTTTTTATAAACAGTGTTTTTTCTGGAAATGATGCGCCGCAAGAAAAAAAGACACAGTCTTGGGCTGAACTGTGTCTTTTTTGAGCAATGAATTTCAGATGATTGAAATTACAGCGATTTTTTTCTTGTAGAGGGCACTTACAGCAGGGTTATTCACAGAAGTTGTGGAAACTCTGGTGTGGCTGCCATCGGCGATATCTATCCACAAGGGAAATGCCCGCGGCACTTCCCCTGCCGATCTCGTACGCTTATTTCCCCCAGTTCCAGCCAACCAGCGGCACATAGATCTGTGTGCTGTAAGTGACCGGACGTTTTCTCTCCGGGGTGGTGAACGAGAAGTTGAAGTCATAGGTATCGAAATTGCGGTCACTGTCCCAGAATGCCGGTTTTTCTGCGCGTTGCGGCGGCATGGGGGGCAGGATCAACTTGAAGACGACAGATTCCCCAGCCTTGATGACGTCGGGCAGACCTTCAAAGCGTGGCTGGTAGCTCGCGGCGTTTTCGAAGTCGCTGCTGTAGTGGGCCGGCGTCTGGCCATCACTGGGCATGAACTTGTTGACGCTCGTCGAGACATCAGTGATCGGGAAGTCCTTGCCGACAGCCGTCAGGCGGTAGTACTTCACGGTGCCACCGTTCTTGAAGTCGTTGTAGAACGCCTGTCTGCCCGCCATATCGTTGGGGGATGTACCCAGGCCGAGTGCATAGTCGCGGCCATCAAGACGGCTGATCGTATTGAAGTTGTTGGGGTCCTGTTCGCCGACGACTTCCTCGTAGCCGGACGCGTCTTCCACGCGGAGGGATTCCAGCAGGAGGGCGGAGGCATCCGCCGGTGCCGGTTCGACGCGCACCACCAGGCGCTGAACCTCGGTCAGTTCGGAACCATCGGACACTTGCAGGGTGAACTTATAGTCTCCCGGAACGTCGATATTGCAGATCTTCAGCGACATGCGATTGGACTCGACCGGATTGCTGAACGATGGCTGGATATTGCTGCCCGACGGTTGTTCGACGGAAAGGCGGTAGTAAAGCTGATCGCCATCGGGGTCGAGTGCTGTCGCTTCGATGATGATGTTCTCGACGTCACCCATTTTTTTGGTGTGGCCCCAGCCCAGCTTGGGAGATTTCAGGTTGCTGAAGTCGCAAGCCAGACCGTCCTGCGCCTTGGTGCCATTGCTGATGAGGGGGTAGCGGTAGATCCCTTCACTTTCATCCAGCGTGCCCGGCGTCGTACCGATGAAACGTGCAACCGGCGGATTGTTTTTTGCCTTCGCCATTACCGTTGCTGTTTTGGGGTAGTCCGTCCACTCAGAGATACGGCTGGGTGTTCCCGCACTGTCATAGACAATCAGTTCGGCTTCATAGGCACCGGGGACGTCGGGGACAAAGCTGGCGCGCGCTTCGTTGGCGTGTTTGAGCTCCGCCTTGCTGTTGGCGGGCTTCAGCGCCCAGCGCCATTGGTATTTCATGCCATACGTACCATCGTCCGGGTCAGAACTCTGGGTGCCGTCAAACCATGCTTCGATACCTGTCATGACGCTGCTGGTTTCGGCAGTGACCTTTGCCTGTGGCCGACGGTTTGCCCCACGGCGTACGGAGACAGTCTGGGAAACGCGCTGACTGTCTGCCTTGCCATCGTTGACGGTCAGGTACATGGTGTAGTCACCAAGTAGCGGGACACCTGATGCAGTGCCGGTCGATGTGGGCCGGAAACTCACGGTAGTACGTCCGGTGTAGCTGCTGATATCCGGACGGGTGAAATTTTCAGGGGTGTCGCCCCATTCCCATTTGTACGTCAGCGCGTCGCCGTCTTTGTCATAAGAGTCGCTATAGAAGTAAATGTAGGCCGCACTGGTGCCGCTGGCACTCAGCAGCTCGGCTTCGCCTAGCGGATAGTGATCACGCAAGACGGCCACCGGCGGGGTGTTGGCGACATTTTCCGGACTGCTGACGGTCACGGTGGCACGTCCGGCGGAACTGCGGCTGGTGCCGTCAAAGACATAAAGATCCAGGTTGTAGGAGCCTGCTATGTCCGCCGAGAAGGTCGGTGTGGCTGTGTTGGCGTTTTCCAGCTTGACGTTGGCATAGGCCGTCTGCGGCAGATTGCTGATATAGGGCGACAGACGCCAGGTGTACTCCAACTCGTCGCCATCAGCGTCCTGACTGGCCGAACCATCCAGTTTGATGGATTGGCCAGGCTGGCTGACATACGGGCCGCCCGCTATCGCGACTGGCTGGGTATTGGCATGGGTCGCGTTCACCGTGATGACGAATTCATTGCTGGTCTTGCGTCCGTACTTGACGACCAACTTGGCCAGATAGACACCGGGTACCGTTGGCGTAAAGCCCGGTTTGGCGGAATAGGCATCGTATAACCGGACGGCCTTGCCATTGGGATCGCTGACGGTCCAGTGATAGCTCATGCCCTGAGCATCGCCACCGGCAGGCGGGGTGCTGTCGCTTCCATCAAGCTGTGCCCAGCCATTGATCAGGGCATTGACGATATCCGTCGGGCCGGCGGCCACCGGATCCGTGCTGCCTGCGGTAATCAGGACACGGCTATGGTTGCTGCTGCCGGCGCTATTGCTGACGACGAGGTCGAATTCATAACGCCCGGCGACATCAGCAATGAAAGAGGGGCTTGCGGTATCGGCTTGGCTGAGGCTGGCCGAACTACCGTCGGGTTTGCTGACCAGGGTCCAGGTATAGCTGGCCGCGCCGGTGCTGCCGGTGCCGTTTAGCTTGACCGTGGCGCCGACCAGGACGGACTGGGCAGTACCGGCGTGGGCAACGGGCGTACTGACATTGCTGCCATTGCCGGTCCAGTCGTCGGAAGCGCCGTCGCCGCCGCCGCAGGCAGCCAGAACCAGTGCTGCGCCTAGGCTCAGCGCGAGATTGCGAACAGTGGGTTTCATAAAGTGTTCCTCGGGGTCGGAATCAGAATTGCAGGGTGACGCCCAGCCTGGCGGTACGGCCAGGCGCGGGAACCAGGCCCAGGCTCAGTGCATCCAGGTAATAGCGATCGGTAACGTTGTCGATGTTGAAATCCACGCTGATGTTGTCGTTGACGCGATAGGTGGCGAACAGATCGAAAATCCGGTAGGAGTGCCAGGGCACCGGACGCAGGAAACCGTTGCGGGTATCGTCAAAGGCCGTTGGCATATTGCGCTGGCCCATGAAGGTGCCGCGTACGCCCAACATCAGCCGGCGGTCGAACAGGCGGGTGCCGATACGCGACGAGGCATGCCAGCGCGGTGGAATCATGTTGGTGACGTAGCTGTTGGCCAGGCCGTAGTCGGTGCAGTCGTAGCGCCGGAACGAGGCTTGTTCGCAGACCGCAATATGGTTGTAGCGGGTGCCTGCGGCTTCGAAGAAAAACACGCCGGCGTCGTATTCCACCGAGAGTTCGGCGCCGCGCACGCTGACCTTGTCGATATTGCGCATGCGGAAAACGTTGCGGCTGTCAGTGTCTTCCCAGCCGTAGCTGACGGTGCGTGTCAGGTAGTCCGAGGTGGTGTTGCTGAAATAGGCCAGCTTGACACGCAGCTTGTCGGTGTTGGTGAAGACGGCATCGCGCAACAGGTTCACGCCCACTTCCCGGTTGTAGGCATGTTCGGGTTTCAGGTCTGCGCCGATCGTGGGGGCGACCGAAAAACCACTGGTGTTTTCGAACAGGCTGGGCATGCGGATAGCTTCGGCATAGCGCAGATACACCTGCAAGCCGTCCGTGGGTTCCCAGGTCAGGCTGGCTAGCGGCGTGGAGCCGCTATTGCGGCTGCTGTAGAACACCGGCAGGCATTTGCCGAATGCATCGACGGCTTCGCACCAGGAACTGCCGGCTGCCGGCGTCTGGGCCTTGTGATCTTCAGATTTGTAGCGGCTGTAGCGCAGGCCGGCATCCAGCGTCAGTGTCGGCAATACTTCCCATTTGATGGCCGTGAACAGGTTGTACTCGCGCCGCTCGCCGGCACGGGCATCGCCGTTCGCACCGAAGATATCCGAACCATCGCCGGACTTGCCATCCGGGCCGACGGTTTCGCGTTGCAGCGAGAAACCGTAGCGCCATTCCGGCCTTCCCCAAACCTCGAAGCGCGAGGTATTGCTGATGTCGAAGCCGGTACGTTTGTAGCGCTCGGTGACGTTGCTGGACTCGGTGGTGATGCCGCTGGCGAAATCGCCGGAGACAGCATAGAGGTCGTTATTGCTCTTGGTATTGGTATGCCACAGATTGGCTTTGACATCGAACCAGGTACTGTCGGCCGGTGCCCAGCGGTAGCGGCTGGTATAGGTATTGGCCGTGACATGGCTGTTATTGGTCTGCGCGATGTCATTGGTCCAGAGCAGTTGCGAGGGCATCAGCTCGCCATAGCTGCTGTCGTAACGCAGCCAGCTCAGTTCCAGATCATGGTCGGCCGGCAGCAGGAACTTGGCCTTGACCAGGGTGGACTCGCTTTCAAAATTGGTATTGGCGATGCGTTCTCCGCCACGAAAACGTGTCGCACCCTGCAGTTCAGGACGGACTTCGGTATAGAAGGGGAGCTTGCGCTGGTCGGAAAAATCGACATACGGCGTTGGGCCGTGCGTCCCGGCGTAGTAGTTACCTTGTTCGCGTCGGGCATAGGCAGCCACGAGATCCACGGCGTCGAAACGCTGCGCCAGCGCAATGCTGCCTGCCCAGCTTTTGGGTTTGTACCAGTCTGGCCGATCCATGCCCTCATCGGAAGCAAAACGGCGCGGCATGGCATAGGTGCCGCCACCGGGGCGGGCTTCATTGCAGACTTCAGGGCTGGAGCAGTTGATGCGCCAGGCGCCGTTGTCCACGCCGCCGCCGCGCAGGAAATAGCCGGAAGGGGTGCCGGGGGCGGGGGCCGAGCCGCTGTTGTTGCCTATCATCTGACCGCGTACACGCACACCGAAGGTGCGCCCTTCGCGCAGGATGTCATCGGCACCGATGGTACGGGCGCTGACCAGGCCGCCCGTCGCGCCTTCGCCGCCTGCGGACATGGTGGGGCCTTTCTCGATCAGAATGCCGCCGATCAGATCGGGGTCGATATAGCTGCGCGACGATACGCCGGAATAGCCGCGATAGACCGTGGTTTCCTGGCGTGCGCCGTCCACCAGCACCGGCACGCGGCCCTGGCCTTGCATGCCCCGGATATTCACATCCAGGCCACCGGAATTGCGGTTTTCACCGATCAGTACGCCGGGAATGCCTTGGAAAATATCGCCCACCGAGGTGCCGCGGAACAACTCGATATCATCGCGAGACAGCACTTTCATCGAACTGGCGCTGCGGAAGGGCAGGTCTTTATCGGTCTCGTCCGGCGCCGCGCCCTGAACCTCGATCTCGCTGAACTGGAAGATCCCGTCGCGGGCGGCGGGGGCGGCTTCCAGCGTGTAGCCAGTGACGCCGGCACGCGCGTTCAGGCCGGTGCCGCTCAGCAATTGATCCAGGCCGGCACGGACGGTGTAGCTGCCTTCCAGGCCGCGCGAACTCAAGCCCTGCACCTGCTCCGGTGTGAACGACAGGTTCAGGCCGGCCTGGCGTGCAAACTGGTTCAGGCGGTCGGAGAGCGGGCCGGGGGCGATGTGGTAGCTCTGGACGCTATTGGCGCTGCTTTGCCCCTGGGCTTGTACCGGCTGTTGCGGATAGGCCAGTACCAGTGCTGCCACCAGCGTCAGAGGCGGGCAAAGACTGAGAGCACGAAGACGTGTGCCGGGTGCGCGGCGGGACGAAGGAGGTGACTGGCGGCCTGGAGAAGATAAGGGCATGACGGCAAGATCCGGAAGTGTCTTTCCTTCTATGCCGTACGAAAACGCAAAACCCGACAAAAATTTCTACGCAATTCATTTCTATTCTTGTTACGGACGCTGCCGGACAAAAATAGCTGACTGTGGGGGAGGGCTCAAGCCTGGGCGCGGACGGTGGTCCAGTAGCGGGTACGCTGGCCGATTTCCACCGGCAGGACGCGTGGCAGCAGCGCCAGCAGGCTATCCGTATCGTTCAATTGATAGGTGCCTGAAATGCGCAGTGAGGCGATTTCCGGGGCCCAGTCCAGGCGGCCGGGACGATATCGCCCGATTTCCGCCAGAAAATCCGACAGCAGCATGTCCTGTGCGACCAGTTGGCCTTCTGTCCAGGCCATCATGTCCATGCCAGGGTTGGCAATGGGCCGGGCGGCGTTGGCGGTCAGGAGATAGTCGCCGGCAGCATGGGCCAGCGTGGGCGCTTGCATGTGCCGTCCTTGCATCGGCACATTGCCGGTTGCGACATGCAGCTGGCTGCCATCCGACCGCTGGCGCACGGAGAACTGCGTGCCGGTTGCGTCCAGGCTGCCGTCGCGGGTTTCGACCCGCAGGGGCAGGAAAGGAGCGCCAGGCCGCGCAGCGACGCTGTTGAGGCTGATTTCGCCACGGTCCAGCAGAATCAGGCGCTCGTCCGGGCCAAAGCGCAGGCGCACGGCGCTATCGGTATTGAGGTGCAGGCGTGAGCCATCGTCCAGTGTCAGCAAGGCACGCTGGCCGATGCTGGTGGCATGGTCGGCACGCAGGCGTTGCCACGGCGTGTACTCGTGGACGATCCAGCCGGCGGGGAAGGCCAGCACCAGCAGGCTGCCGAACTGACCCAAGGCGCGGCGGCGCGATAACTGGTTGGCGGAGCGGTGCAGCAGCTTGGACGGGCTGACCGGCAAGCCCGCGGGAACCTGCTGGACATGCTGGCGTAACTGGCTGTATGAGGACTGCACGGATTGCCAGGCATGCTCATGGGTGGGGTGGCGCTGGCGCCAGTTCATACAGGCCTGTTGCAGGCTGGTGTCGCCAGGTTGGGATTGCAGGCGAACCAGCCAGAGAATCGCCTGCTTTTCCAGTTTTTCGTTGCCGACGGACATCGCGTGACTCATGCGCAATGCTGCATCAGCTGATGGCAGTGGAACAGCGCGTCTGCCATATAGCGTTCCACGGTACGAACGGAAATACCCATCTGTTCGGCAATCTCTGCATAGCTCAGGCCGTCGAGCTGGGCCATCAGGAAGGCGGTGCGAACCTTGGGCTTCATGGCTTCGATCAGCTGGGAGAGCTGCTGCAGGGTTTCGATAATCAGGGCATGCTCTTCGGGAGACAGTGCCAGCGGCTCAGCTTGCTGCGCCAGGGCATCCAGATAGGACTGCTCCAGTGATTGCCGACGCCAGAAGTCGATGACCAGCCCATTGGCGATGGTTTTCAGATAGGCGCGCGGTTCCTTGAGTGCCTGGCCATCCAGGGCCTGTGCCTGATTGCGTGTGAGCATGCGCAGGAATGTATCCTGAGCGAGATCGGTCGCCTGGCTGGAGTTGCCCAGTTTGCGCGCCAGCCAGCGCAATAGTTCGCCGTAATGCGCCCGGTAAAGGCATTCAATGGTGCTGTGGTCGGCGGAGGCCTGGCGCGACATGGTCTGGCAGTGGCGTAAGGAACAAAGCGGTGGAACGAAGGGCGGCAACGAAAAGCCGCAGGGATCGGGCAGGCGTGCCGGAAATGCGGGCTGTCGATCTGTTTATGCTATAGAAAATGAAACTTATTATCAATAGTGGTCTGGAAAATACAACAGACTAAAACCGGCGACGGACGCAACTGCTGCATCGGGTCCTGCGCCGCCTGCGATGTCGGCGGCATCCTTTTCCGGCAGTGGCTGCCTCAGCTATGATCGGCAGCAGCAGTCATGCGGTATGCGCAAGGAACAGAGAATGAAGAGCATAGACCTCAACAGCGATCTGGGGGAAAGCCTGGGCGCCTGGAAAATGGGGGATGACGCCTCCATGCTGGATATTGTCAGCAGTGCGAATATCGCCTGTGGCTATCATGCGGGCGATCCTGCCGGTATTTTGGCCACCCTGGAGGCCGCGCGTCAGCGTGGCGTGACCGTGGGTGCGCATGTGGCCTATCCCGATCTGCTCGGTTTCGGCCGGCGCAACATGGATATGGCCAGCGCTGATCTCACGGCTGCCGTGATTTACCAGATCGGGGCGCTGCAGGGGCTGGCGCAAGCGGCAGGCACGGCGGTGCGCTATGTCAAACCGCATGGCGCGCTCTATAACACCATTGCGCATGACAGGCGCCAGGCCCAGGCGGTGATCTCAGCCATCCAGGCCATAGACGTCAGCCTGGCGCTGGTGGTACTGGCGGGTTCGCCCTTGGCTGCCTGGGCGGCGGATGCGGGCCTGCGTACAGTCGCGGAAGCGTTTGCCGACCGCGCCTACACGCCCCAGGGCGCACTGCTGTCACGCCGGGAGCCGGGGGCCGTGCTGCATGACCCGGTCTTGGTGGCCCGGCGCATGCTACGCCTGGTTCAAGACGGCGTGGTCGAGGCCGTGGACGGCAGCCTGGCTCCGGTCATGGCGGATTCCATCTGTGTGCACGGTGACAGCCCCGATGCTGTCGCCATGGCACGCGCCGTACGGGATACGCTGCAACAGGCGGGGGTGGCTGTGCGCGCTTTTGCCTGAGGCAAGAGGCATGCTGCGCGCTGTCGTGCCATGACTGGCTTGGTTCTTTCCTGATTGGATCTGGAGTTGCCCTTGCATTTTCTTCCCGTCAATTCGCACGCCATGCTGGTCGAGCTTGAAGGTCTGGCGCAGGTGCAAGCCTTGTTCGAGGCCATGCAGGCCGATCCGCTCCCGGGTGTGGAAGAGCTGGTGCCGGCGGCACGTACCCTGTTGGTGCGTTTCCAGCCGGCAACGGTCAGCCGCGAAAGTCTGGCCGGGCATATTGCGGCCTTGCGCACGCAGGCCGGTGAACGGCCGCCGGGCGAACTGGTGGAAATTCCGGTGCGCTATGACGGCGAAGATCTCGATGAGGTGGCGCAGTTACTGGGGCTGAGCCGGGAAGAAGTGATACGGCGCCATACCGGCAGCGAGTACAGCGTCGCTTTTACCGGGTTCGCGCCCGGTTTTGCCTACCTGGCCGGCGGCGATCCGATCTTCGAAGTGCCGCGCCGCGCGACGCCGCGCACCCGTATCCCCGCAGGCGCGGTCGGGCTGGCGGGCCGTTTCAGCGGTATCTATCCCCAGGCCAGTCCGGGCGGCTGGCAGATCATCGGCGTGACCGATGTGCCCATGTGGGATGTTGCGCGTGCCACACCGGCCCTGTTGCGCCCCGGGATGCGAGTGCGCTTCATCGAGCAGGCGCGGCAGGCGCCCAGGCAGATATCCGGTCAGCCTGGGGATACGCAGCCGCCTGAACCGCTGGCATCAGCGGTTCAGGCGGTATCCCCAGCATCCGTTGCCGGCGGCGATGCCACCTGTGTCGTGCGTCAGCCGGGTTTGCTGGCCTTGTTCCAGGATCAGGGGCGGCCGGGGCTGGCGAGCCAGGGAGTCAGCGCAGCCGGTGCTCTGGACCAGGCTGCGCTGCGTGAGGCCAATCGGTTGGCAGGCAACGCGGCGGACACGGCGTGCATTGAGTTCGTGCCTGGCGGCTTTGAAATCGAATGCCAGGGAGAGATGGTGGTTGCCGTGGCAGGCGCGGATGTGCCGCTGACGCTGTGTGACCGCGCGGGGCGCCAGATCCGCCTGCCCAATCACCACCCTTTGGCCTTGACTGATGGCGATCGCCTGACGGTCGGCGCAGCATTGGCGGGCAGTCGGGCGTATCTTGCCGTACGCGGCGGGTTTGCCGTCGCTGCGTTTCTGGGCAGTCGTTCCAGCGATACGCTGGCCCGTATCGGGCCGCCCGCCTTGCGGGCGGGAGACCGGCTGCCGGTATTGCCTGCCCGTCATGGTTGCGTGGGCGAGCCGGGAGCGCCGCGTCCGGACTTGCCCAGACCGGGCGAGACTGTCTGGCTGGACCTGACGCTGGGGCCCAGGGCCGATTGGTTTACGGAAGAGGCGCTGGCGTTGCTGGCGCAGCAAACCTGGCTGACGACGCCGCAATCGAATCGCGTGGGGATACGGTTGCAGGGGGCGGTGCCGCTGGCACGCAGTCAGCAAGCCGAGTTGCCCAGTGAAGGGACAGTCGCCGGCGCCCTGCAAGTACCGCCGAGCGGCCAGCCCGTGTTGTTTCTTGCGGATCGTCCGTTGACCGGCGGCTATCCTGTCATTGCCTGCGTGGCACCCTATCATCTGGATCGTGCCGGGCAGATCCCGGTGGGTGCCCAGGTGCGCCTGCGTGTGCTCGAACCATTCCGACCCATCCGTCCGGTGTTTCCGCCTGCCGCCGGTGCCGTAGCGGCAGCCAGTCCGGCGGCACTCCTTTCTCTTCAGCCATCGCCATGAAAAAAATCCTTATCGCCAACCGCGGCGAAATCGCTGTGCGCATTGCCCGGGCTTGCGCCGATTATGGGGCGGCGTCAGTGGCTGTCTATGCTGATGCCGACTTTGATGCCCTGCATGTGCGCATGGCTGATGAAGCCTATGCCTTGCACGGCGAACGGTCTGTCGATACTTATCTGAACATCGGGAAACTGCTGGAGGTGGCCCGTCGCAGCGGCGCCGACGCCGTGCATCCCGGCTACGGATTCCTGTCTGAAAATGCGGCTTTCGCGCGGGCCGTCATGGACGCGGGGCTGATATGGATAGGGCCGCCGCCAGCGGCCATCGAGCAACTGGGCGACAAGGTACAGGCACGCAAGCTGGCCATGCAAGTGGGCGCGCCGCTGGTGCACGGGACGAGCGATCCGGTACGCGATGCCGGAGAAGTCCTGGCGTTTGCCCGCGAGCATGGTTTGCCGGTGGCGATCAAGGCGGCGTTCGGTGGAGGTGGGCGCGGCCTGAAGGTTGCCAGGAAACTGGAAGAAATCGAGGAGCTGTATGCGTCGGCGGTGCGCGAAGCGTTGGCTGCCTTTGGCCGGGGCGAATGCTTTGTCGAGCAGTTCCTGGATCGGCCCAGGCATGTAGAGGCCCAGGTGCTGGCGGATCAGCATGGCAATGTGGTGGTCGTCGGCACACGGGATTGTTCCCTGCAGCGGCGCAACCAGAAGCTGGTGGAAGAGGCTCCCGCCCCGTTTCTGAGCGAGGCGCAGCGTGAACGCATCCATCGTGCCGCCCGCGATATCTGCCTGGCAGCGTCTTATGTCGGTGCGGGAACCGTGGAGTTCCTGTTGAGCGCCAACGGTGCCATTTCATTCCTGGAGGTCAATACGCGCTTGCAGGTCGAGCATCCTGTCACCGAGGAAACGACGGGCGTGGATCTGGTACTGGAGCAATTGCGCATTGCAGATGGCGCCGCCCTGTCTCTCAAGGAAACGCCGGTGCCGCGCGGCCATGCCTTCGAGTTCCGTATCAATGCCGAGGATGTCGGACGCGGATTCCTGCCGTGTCCAGGGCCGGTGCAGCGCTTTGATCCGCCCTCCGGCCCGGGTGTGCGTGTGGACAGCGGTGTGACGGCCGGGTCGGTGGTCTCCGGCCATTTTGATTCCTTGCTGGCCAAGCTGATCGTGACCGGTGCCACGCGAGACGAGGCGATTGCCCGGGCCAGGCGCGCATTGGCCGAGTTCCGAATCGACGGCTTGGCGACCGTGCTGCCGTTTCACCGCGCCGTCATGGCGCATGAGGATTTCACCGTGGCGGTGCCGTTCCGGGTGCATACGCGCTGGATAGAAACCGATTTCGCCAACACCTTGCCGGCGCAAGCGCCTGGCCGGGAGACTCCGGCGCCCGCTTTGCAGCGCCTGGACATTGAATGGGAGGGCCGGCGGGTGGCGCTGGGCCTACCTATCCAGTTATTGCAAAGCCTGGTGGGGGGACGGGTGGTGGTTGAAGGTGGCGGCCAGCCTGGCATGGCGCCGGCAGCGGCGAATGCGGTAAATGGGGTAAACGACGTCAATGCGGCAAAGGCGACCGGGCAAGCGCCTGCCGTACTGGCGCCGATTGCAGGCATTTTGCAGCGCTGGAAGGTGGAGGATGGGGCGCAAGTCGAGGAAGGCCAGCTGCTCGCCATCATGGAGGCCATGAAAATGGAGATGAGCATCGTCGCGCCCAGGGCCGGGCGCATCGAGCAGCTTGCGGCCGAAGGCAGCCAGCTCGCGGCCGCTGCCGCGTTGGCGGATATCACCTGAAAGTTGCGCCTGGGGGGGGGCGGACGCGCATGGGAAACCTGATGCGCAGCGTCACCAAACGACCACTGACCGCGGACGGTGGGCAGTGGGCAGTGGGCTGTGGTGATCACTGTCGGCCATGGCGCTCGACGGCATGGGAACGTTGTGGTTAGGGAACCCGGAGATATACTGCCGGTCAATAACCTAGCAATCACTAGATAAGCCAGCCTCCAACCGCTGGCGGCCTGCCATTGCCGGCATGCCGTGGCGGAAGGCCCATTGCAGCTGGCGTGGGAATAAGTACCATGGCTGACGCATCCAACACTTCCAGGGAACTGCAGATTTTTGATCCGCAGGCTCAACCATGGGCGCCGCTGCCTGTTGAGGCGCGCCTGCCGTCAGAACTCCTGACGGGCGACGCCATACAGGCGCGCCTGGGGCAGCTCGGCCAGGCGCCGGGCTCGGTGTTGGGGGGCGATATCGGCCTGAGCTTGCGTACCATGCCTGCAGCCATGCAGCCGGTGCAGGCAGCCGTTCTGATGCCCATTGTCATGCGCAGCGACGGGGCCGGCATGCTGTTGACGCAGCGCAGCGCCAACCTCAGCCATCATGCCGGGCAGGTCAGTTTTCCTGGCGGGCGGGCCGAGCACAGTGATGACGGGCCGGTTGCTACGGCACTGCGTGAAAGCCACGAAGAAATCGGCTTGCGCCCCGAGCAGGTTCGGGTTTTGGGTGCCTTGCCTCAATACTTGACGGTCACCGGGTTCGCTGTCACGCCGATAGCGGCCTGGGTGGAGGGCAACCCATCACTGGAGCCAGCGGTGCGGGAAGTGGCCGAGATTTTCGAGGCCCCGCTGGAGTATCTGCTGGATCCGGCCAATTACCGTATTCATTCCGCACAACTGCCCGATGGTGCCAGCCGGCGCTACTACTCGGTCTCCTGGGACAAGTACTTCATTTGGGGCGCGACGGCGGCGATGCTGCGCAATCTTTACCTGGCGCTGCGGCGCTGATGGGCGACGATGATCTGTGAGGGGCTACGGCCCGGGCGATCGCTTTCTGGTGCTGAATGAAGCAGCACTGGTAGGAATGCACATGTTTATTGATATAATAAGTAGAAACTAATTATTTCAATAGGTTGTTGCCACGTCGCCTTGGCGCTGTGCAGAGCCGCTACTGTGGGATGTGTATCTTCAATGAGATTGGGGAGCGGTCGGCAGAGCATTGCTGCGTGTATTGCATTGGGCATCGCATCCCTGATAATCCCGGTCCAGGCGCAGGAATCGTCGGAGGGGCCTGCGCAGCAGGAGCATGCGGCTGCCCAGGAAAACGAGTCGGCGATGGTGGCGCGGACTGCCCGTACCATCACTTTTGAAAGCCTGGGGGAGCGCTATCCCATCCGCTTGCATGGCGTGGACGTCGGGCGTAGCCTGCCTTTCAGTGTGCGTGCCGATGAGGTTGTCAGTGCGGCGCGGCTCAATCTGAATTATGCGTACTCGCCGGCCTTGCTGGAGGAGCTTTCGCAACTCAATATCTCCTTGAATGATGAAACCGTGGCGACGCTGGATTTGCCGCGTGCAGATGCCGGTCGGAACGTATCGGCCAGCCTGGTGTTGCCGGCACATTTGATGGCGGTATTCAATCAGCTGAAAATGCAGTTTCTGGGCCACTACACGATGGAGTGCGAGGATCCCCTGCACTCCAGTCTGTGGGTTTCCATTAGCAAGAATAGCTTTTTGGAGTTGGAGACGGCCCCGTTGCTGTTGCCGGACGAACTGGCGCTTCTGCCAGTCCCGTTTTTCGACCCTCGAGATAATCGTCTGCTGACTTTACCCATGGTGCTGGATGCAAGCCCTGATGACCAGGCGCTGGAAGCGGCGGGGATACTGGCTTCGTGGTTCGGTGCCATGGCGGATTACCGGGGGGCCAGATTTCCCGTGAGTCTGGATGCTGTGCCCCGGCAAGGCAACGCTGTCGTGATGCAGCAGGGCGAGGCAGCTCAGCGTTGGCTGGCCGAGCCGCTGCGAGGGCCGACGATTGCGATGATGACGCATCCCGATGATCCTGCCGCCAAGCTTTTGCTGGTGTTGGGGCGCGATAGTGCGGAATTGCGGCAGGCGGCGGCAGTGCTGGCCGTTGGTGCCGTTGCCCTCAGCGGACCGGTGGCCGAAGTGGGCGGCCTAGTCACGAAAAGGCCGCGCCAGCCTTACGATGCGCCGCGCTGGTTGGCGACTGACAAACCTGTGCAACTGGGAGCACTGACGACGGAAGGCGGGTTGAGCGTCTCGGGCTATGACCCCGGGACGATGCGTCTGAACCTGCGTTTGCCACCGGATCTGTTCGATTGGCAGGGCGCCGATGTGCCGCTGGATCTGAAATATCGCTATACCCCGCAGCCCACGGCCCGAAATTCGTCTTTGCTGGTCGGAGCCAATGAGCAGTATCTGCGATCGTATCCTTTGGTGGCGCAGGATCATCCCCGTTACGCCGAATTGGTACGGGGGGCACTGGGCACTGATGGCGACGCTTTGCAGCATGTGAGCATGACGTTGCCGCTGACGCTGCTGGCCGATCGTGGGCAGCTGCAGTTCCGCTTTATGTATGACTACTTAAAGGAAGGTATCTGCCGCGACATCATTGTCGATAATGTGCGCGGCAGCATTGATCCGACTTCGACGCTGGATTTCACGGGCTATGCCCATTACAAGGCCATGCCTGACTTGGCCGCATTCGTGTCGAGTGGCTGGCCGTTTACCCGCATGGCGGATCTCGCCGATACCCAAGTGTTGCTGGACGCCGAGCCCGGAGCACAAGCCCTGTCTGCATACCTGGAGGTCATGGGACGTTTTGGCGAGTCCACCGGTTTTCCTGTGCTGGCATTGCAAGTCAGCCGTGAGAGAAGCCCCGCCGGGGACGGCAAGGATTTGCTGGTTCTGACGGCAGCACCGGGGCGGGTGCGCGAGTTGTGGGGGGAAACCGCTCCTGCAGCTTATGACGTAGGGCAGCAGCATTTTTTTCAGACGTCTGATATAGCCTACCAACACGCGAGTGGAAAATCCGGGGCAGAGCGCTTGGCCGGAAGTGCTTGGCCCGCCCGGAGCGAGATCGGCTTCTTCAGTGCTGGAGATAGCGCGATCGTGGCAGGTTTCGAGTCGCCGGTCACGCCTCAACGCAGCGTGGTTCTGTTTGCCAGCGCGAACGAAAAAGGCTTGCTGGATGCGGCTCGGGCCATGCAGGTGGCAGGGATGCGCGCGAATATGCCCGAGTTGCGCAATGACAAGCAAGCGCCTGGCAGTGCCAATCACTTCGATGGCAGTCTGGTCGTGGTGCGTGGCGAAAAAGTCGATGTCCTGGTGGCTGAATCCACTTATTTCGTAGGTGAACTAAGCCTGTGGCAGCGTTGGCGCTGGTGGTGGCAGAATGGAGCGCCCTTATCGTGGCTAGACAGGTATGGTTGGCTGGCGGTCCTGGGCCTGTGCATCGTGTTGATCGGTGTAGTGGGCTGGTTTGGCCGAGCGACCGGACAGCAGCGCCTGTCATGGCGCTGGCCATGGCTACGACATGCATCCAAGCGTGGTGAGAACGGAAAATGAAGCGACTGTCGCATGACCTTGCCTATCGGTATTCGCGTGAGACATTTCATGTGCGGCGGCGCCAGTTGCTGGGGGGCGGTCTGTTCGCGGCCTGGGCGTCCTTTCTTGGCGCGCCTGTTGCTCTGGGTGCGCCCACCCAAGGTTCGCGGCCATGCCCGGCAGCCGTGCATTGGCCGCAGTGGCAGGCATTCCGTGACCATTTCATTCAGAAGGATGGCCGTGTGCTGGACGCAAGTACGGCATGGCAGCACAGTTCTTCCGAAGGGCAGTCCTATGCCATGTTTTTTGCATTGGTGGCCAATGACCCGGAAACGTTCGAGCGTCTCTGGCGCTGGGCGGTCAATAATCTGGCGCGTGGGAATATTCATGAGACTCTGCCTGCCTGGCTTTGGGGCGTGAACGACCAAGGTCAGTGGGGCGTGATTGACGACAACTCAGCGTCCGATGGGGATGTTTGGTTTGTCTATGACTTGCTGGAGGCGGCCAGATTATGGAATCGTCCCGATTACCAGCGTGATGCGATGGCCCTGCTGGCCCAGATAGAGCAGAAGGAAGTGGCGGTGCTGCCGGATTTTGGGGCAATGTTACTTCCGGGATTTCGTGATTTTGTGCGTACGGATGGTATTTGGCAGCTGAATGCGAGCTACCTGGTGTTGCCGCTGTTTCGCCGTTTGGCATTGGCTGCGCCTGACGGTCCTTGGGAAGAGGTGGCGCGCAATACGGTCAAGGTCTATCAAGGAGCGGGCCAGCATGGCTATGCTGCGGATTGGGTAGGCTGGCAGGTATTGCCGGGGCAGCCTGGGCGGTTTATCGACGATCCGGTGAAAGGCGAGCTGGGCAGCTATGACGCCATCCGTACCTATATGTGGGCTGGCGTGACGCCTGAGGATGACCCTTTGCATGACGCATTGTTGCAGAGCTTGCACGGCATGGCGCGGCAGGTTCGCCTGACGGGCTTGCCGCCTGAAAAAATCCAGGTATCGGCAGGAACCGTCAGTCAGGTCGGGCCATTTGGATTTTCGGCGGCGCTGGTGCCTTATTTCCGGGCACTGGGGGATGTCGATTCGATGCGCATTCAGCAGGAACGGGCCTCAAAAGGATGGCAGGACAGTCTGTCCAGCGAGGCCTTGGCTCAGGCCCAGCCGCCTTATTACGACCATGTGCTCAATTTGTTTAGTAGCGGATGGCAGGATGGTCATTATTCGTTCTTGAAGTCTGGCGAACTGCGCGTGGCCTGGGAGAAGCAATGTTGACGTCCGGATGGGTACGTTTGGCATTGGCTGCGGCGGGTGTGGGAATGGGGTTGGCAGCTCACGCACAGCCGTCCCGGGCCGACGCCGGCCAGGAGGCGCTGCGCTTGCTGCAGCAACAGGGGCAGTATTGGCAGGACCGTGGAGACTATAAGCGGGCCGCCGAATCCTGGGAGAAGTTGCTGCAAGTACAGCCGGAGAGTTCCCGGGCTTTTTATGGCATGGGTCTGGGCGCCTTGCAGCAGCATGACTTGGCGGGTGCTCGGCAGTGGCTGGAGCGCTTGCGTGCGCAAAATGGCAATGCAGCGGCGCATTATGCGGCACTGCTGGATCAAGCCATTCATTTTGAACGGCAGGATGCGGGTGCGGCTCTGGAAGAGGCGCGCACGCTGGTCGTATCACGAGATCTGGAGGCTGCCATTGCCAAGTATGACGAGGCATTGGCAGGGCAGGCGCCACAGGGCGAGCTGGCGTTCGAGTACTACAACTATCTGGGCTACACCAAAAACGGTCTTGCAGCGGCGATTAAAGGGCTGGAGACCTTGCTGAAGTCGGAGCCTGGCAACAAGGGATATGAGCTGGGGCTGGCCAAACACCTGGTGCGTGATCTGAAACGTCGCCAGGAGGGGTTGCGGCGTTTGCAAGCGCTCTCGACCGTACCTGCCGTGGCCAGTGAAGCCCAGGAGGCCTGGCGTGTTGCGCTGACATGGATAGGCCCGCCGACGGAGGAGTACCGTCCGTTTTTCGAGTCCTATCTGGCGCTGGGAAACGATGATGCGGAGATCCGACAGTTGTTGCAGCAAGCTACGCAGGCGCGTGAATCCAGGGCGCGTCCAGCATCGCAAACGACGGCTGCCGCACGGAAAAGCAGCCCCCCGGCAGTCAGTGAGTCCGCCAAACCGTGGGTGCAGGATGCGCGTATCACGGCAGGTATGCAGGCGCTGGAAAAAGGCGAGCTCCAGGAAGCAGAGCGTTATCTTCTGGAGGCGCAGGCGGCATTGCCTCGCAACGCGGACGTATTGGGCGGCCTGGGCCTGGTGCGAATGAAGCAGCAGGATTTCGCCGCCGCGGAAACCTTGCTGGCGCGTGCAGTCCGAGGTAGCAAAGCGTGGCAGCCAGCGCTGGAGACAGCACGCTACTGGAAGTTTTTGGCCGATGCCGGCCGGGCACAGGAGAACGGGGAGTATGCTGCGGCCTATCGGTTGGTGGCTCGTGCCCAGGAATTGGATACGCAGCAGACGGCTTCGTTCAACAGGCTGGCTCATATCCAGGCGGCGGAACAGAAGTGGGAGGATGCCGAGGCAAGTTATCGTGCCGTTCTGGTGCGGGAACCGGGCAACATCGAGGCGCTGCATGGCCTGGTGTATGTGCTGGAGATGTCTGGCCGGCCGCGCGAAGCTTTGCTGCTGGTGCAGGGATTGACGCCAGCCCTGCAGGCGGAATTCGGCGACATGATGCTCTTGCGGCAGCGGGTCGCCCAGTTACGTGTGCAGGATGCCTTGGCTCGCGGTAATGACGAGGAAACTGAGGCTGCGTTGCTCGAAGTCATGCGCTACCCGACGGACAAAGTCTGGCCGGGTTATGAACTGGCACGCCTGTATCTGCGGCAAGGCGATCCTGCCAGCGCACGCAGCGTCATGGAGGAAGTGCTGCGCGACGAGCCGGAGCATCCTGATGCTGCGTATGCCGCTGCGTTGATCGCGGAACAGCGGGGCGATTGGCACGCGGTACGTACTTTGCTGGCGCGCGTACCGTCGTCGCAGCATGGCGATAAGATCCCTACATTGATGAATCGCGCGCGTTTCTGGCTGGATCTGGATGACGCCCGGCAGGCTGCGCGGCAAGGGGAGACTGCGCGTGCTGCTGCTCTCCTATCCGGACTTGAGCAGGAACGCGGGTTGACGATTGTGCAGCTGACCGAAGTGGCGGATGCCATGATCGAGGCCAGTCTGCTGGAACAGGGCCTGATGCTGATGCGTCGCCTGGTGCCGGTCATGGGAACTTCCGAAGCTGGCGTCGGCGTGATGTTGCGTTATGGGGCTGCGCTGGTGCAGACGGGACAGCTTGTGGAAGCTGATATCGTGTTGCGCCAATTGCAGAGTGCGGATTTGAATCAGACGGAGCGCGAAGCGCTGCTCGCCATCTCTCAAATGCAGCAGGAAAAACAGGCGCGTCCTCAAGCGGATCCTGCCAGCCTGGATGCGGCGCGAGGTTTGCTGGCGGCCGCCGTGGCTTCTCGGCAGCCCGGGAAACCGCCGCAGGTGGCTCGACAGGAACCCGAGCATCAGGAACAACTCCTGATGCAGTATCGTGCCACTTTGGAAAGCGATCCCGGCAACGTCGAAGTGGCATTGCAGGCTGCAGAAGTGGCTGGCCGCCAGGGAGATGTCCGCTATATGGAAACGGTGCTGGGGAATGCGGTAGCCCTGTCGCAAGAGGATACTGAGGTGCTTGCGCGGGCGGCCAAGTTGGCGCGGCAGTACGGTCGGGCTGCGCAGGCAGAGGATTTTTATCAGGCAGCCGTACGGGTGGGGCAGCAACAGCACAGCGTTGATGCGGGAACTTTGGCCGCCTGGCAGGATGAGCTGGCAGCGCTCCGTGCGGAGCGTAATGTCGAAGTGCGCTGGGGCGTGATGGGGCGAGCCAATAATGGCGAGGCAGGCAGCAGCCGCATGCGCGAGGTGAGTACGCCCCTGGAAGTGCGCTTGCCTGCCGGGAGCGGGACGGTCGCTTTGCGTGCGACGCCGGTGTGGCTCGATGCCGGTACTGCAGCAGTGGATGCCGGTGTGCTGACGAACGGCAGCGTCGGACACACCGGAGCTCAGCGTGATAGCGGTGTCGGGGTCTCCGTGGCCTATGAGTCGGATTCGGGGGTGACGATGGATCTTGGCACTACACCCCTGGGTTTCCAGCGTACCAACGTGGTTGGCGGTCTGTCGGTGCAAGGTGCATTGAGCCAGCATACCGGCTATGGCGTCGAAGTGTCGCGTCGAGCCGTGACTGATAGCCTGCTGTCGTACGCGGGCACGCGAGATGCGCAGACGGATGAGCCATGGGGCGGCGTTACAGCCACAGGCGCGCTTGCCCGGCTGGGCTGGGATGATGGCGCCACGGGTGTGTATGGTTACGGCTCCTGGCATGCTTTGCGCGGTAAGAACGTGCGGTCGAACGGACGCATCGCCGGGGGTGTCGGGGTCTATCGGCACTTGTACGAAACAGCCGATGAGCGCTGGACGGCGGGCGTGCATGCCGGCGCGGTGGGATACCAGCGCAATCTGCGTTTTTTCAGCTGGGGGCATGGCGGCTACTTCAGCCCGCAATCCATGTATATGCTGAATTTTCCCGTCACCTGGGCCAAACGTGGTGACGATTTCAGCTACCGCTTGCAGGGAGCCATCGGGATCCAGCATTTCAAGGAAGACAGCGCGGATTATTTCCCTACCGATGCCAGCCGACAGGCGGCGGCAGAGCTGGCTGCGGCGCAGGCAGCGGGAGCCTCTGGGGCCACGGCGCGCTACGACGGACAGTCGCATACAGGTGTGGCCTATAACCTGGCCGCTGCAGCGGAGTACCGATTGAACCAGCAATGGGTTCTGGGCGGATCTATGACGATGGATAACGCCAGGGATTATCGACAGTGGGGCGGTGGCGTGTATTTGCGCTATTGGCTGCATCCGGTTGCGGCACCCTTGGCCCTTCCGTTGGAACCTTACAGATCCCCTTACAACAGGCCCTGAACCCTTGCATGGCAAATGTTTTTTCCATTCTCCCCCCAATTACTTAGATAAATAAAAAGGTTAATAACATGCCCGCTTCAGCTTCCCTGCTCGCAGGTTTGAGTATTCTGATGATTGGCGATAGCCATTTGACGTCGCCGGATTATCTGATCGACACACTGCATGACGATTTCGTGCGTCAAGGCGCTGTGGTTCATACGGTTGGTGTGTGTGGTTCGAATCCTGGCGATTGGCTGGCAGCGAGCGCGGGCACCTGCGGTGCGGCAGAGCGTCGTGGCAGCGAACGGGCGACGTTTCAACCCAGCGGTGGCCGCACGACGCCAATTGCTGCTTTGATCGCGGCAGACAAGCCTGATCTGTTGGTGGTTGTGATGGGTGATACGCTAGCCAGTTACGACAAGCCAGCCTTTCAAAAGGCCTGGGCATGGCAGCGGACATCGCAGTTCACCAAGACCGTCGCGGCGTCCGGGACGGCTTGCGTCTGGGTGGGGCCGGC
>NZ_CBCSIQ010000035.1:0-34165 GCF_965139615.1 Kerstersia similis | reverse complement strand
GGGGGTGGGTCTGATGTGGGGGATCGGCCTGGAAAACTGGATATTTGTGCGAAAGGCTACAATGCCAATGGGGACTTGCCGACATGGTGCCGTCCCCGGCAGCAAACAGATACCCGTCGCATGAGCTCCAAGAAAAATACCGCGTCCCGCAAGAAAACCGTTGCATCAAAAACCAGCAGTAGCCGAACCCGGGCCAGGGTAACAGGCGGGAAAGCGGGGCGCTTCTTTCGAACCTTGGGTGCATCTGCGCTGGCCTCGTTCCTGGCTGCCAGTTGTGCCCTGCATCCTGAATGGCGCGACCAGCTGTCGCTGGAGCCTATTCTGTCCCGGATGGGCTGGCAGGAGGAGGCGCCCGGTCATGCGGCAGGGCAGGCGCAGGTTCAGACAGTCTTTGCCGGCTGCCCACAATTTTTTCCGGAACGCCATGCGCCGGTCGTGCCTGCGCAGCCAGCGCTGCGCGAACTGTGTTTCAGTGCATTTGCCATCCTCCATAGTGGTCAGCAGAAAACGCCGGTCTTTGTCGCGCAGCGTCTCAACCGTCAGATGTTGGAAGCAGGGCAAGGAATCGGGCGCACGGACCGGTTCTATGCGGAAGCGCGTCTGCCGCAGGCAGAGCGTGCGGCATTGGCAGACTACCGTGGTTCGGGCTACTCCCGCGGCCATATGGCGCCGGCTGGCGACATGCATACTGCGGAAGCCATGGCACAAAGCTTTTCCCTGGCCAATATGGTGCCGCAGAACCAGGTTCACAATGGTGGCGCCTGGAGCCGCATCGAACAGGACACGCGCAAATACGTGCAGCGGGCCAAGGGGGATGTCTATATCTTCACCGGGCCGGTGTACGAAGCGGGGGCGCCTACGATTGGCGCAGGCCAGGTGGCTGTTCCCAGCTATATCTATAAGGTCGTCTATGACGCCAGCAGTGGTCGGGCCTGGGTGCATTGGCAAGCCAATCGTGCCGATACCAAAGCCGGCGCGCCCATCAGCTATGAAGAGTTCGTGCGTCGAACCGGGCTGGAACTCTTGCCGCCGGGGGCACTCCGATAATCCTTGGCGGAGGCGGTGTATCGCGATGGCATGGCAACTGTCTGACGCGGGCATGCGGGCCCAGGACGATTGCTGGCGTAAGTACGGGATGGCCGGCTGGCATCGGCATGCGGCAAGCGCTGGTGTTACCCCGGCAGGCCAAGGCTTCTCAGGTATGATGGACTTATCGTACAAGCGGAGGTAAGCGATGTCTGAAGTCAAACACAGCGCAATAGAACTGGCACGGCTTCATGCGGCGGAAGCCCAAGTGGAAATTCAGGCGGCTGCCGTTTCTCCGACGCGGCGTTCTGATGAACTGCGTGTCGAAGCAGAGGCTGCAGCCAAGAGCTTTCCTGGCCGAGAGCAGGAGTTCATGGCTGCCTACGATACTGAACTGGAAAACCAGATGGCCGAGGCGTCGCTGGAGGCAGCGGAAACAGGCCGAAAAGCGGGTGCCTGGCTCAATATTGCCAGCCTGGCGGTAGCCATCATTGTTGTGGCGGTCTTGCTGTACTACCTGCTATAGCCATTGGCGTCCGGCCTCACGGGCTGGTATTGAAAATGACGGGTGCGTGTCAGTCCCGCATGTGCCGGACAGGACAGGCCTGGTGAGGGTTCTCCAGGCGCAAATAGTCTGCGCAGGTGCGGGCAGCAGGTTCATGGGCAGGTGCATGGCAATGAAGGTGCAGCATTTCTCGATCAACCCCGTGGGCCGGGACTTTGCCGTGGGGGATATCCATGGCTGCTACTCGAAACTGGATGCGGCGTTACGGCGCATAGGCTTTGACACCGGGCGGGATCGCCTGTTTGCCGTGGGAGACCTGGTGGACCGAGGCCCGGAAAACCCTGCGGTGCTGGATTGGCTGGCAAAGCCCTGGTTCCATTCCGTCATGGGCAACCACGATGACATGGCCCTGCGCTGGCCGAACGGTCGCATGCAGGCGGCCAATTACCGCGAGAATGGCGGTGCCTGGAACATAGATCAACCACGCGAAGCGCAGGAGCGTATCGCCCGGGCCATGGCGGAATTGCCTTGCGCCATCGAAGTGGAAACGGCGGCAGGCCTGGTGGGCTTGGTGCATGCCGATGTGCCGCGCAGGAGCTGGCAGGCCTTCATCTCCGCGTTGCAGGGGGAACAAGGCGCGACCAAAGCACGCAATGTCAGCAGCATGGCCATGTGGTCCCGAGAGCGTGCCAGCACACAGAATGCAGTGGGGGTAGAAGGGATACGCGCGGTCGTTGTTGGCCACACGCCACTCGCGGAACCCATGGTGCTGGGAAACGTCTATCACATTGATACTGGCGCTGTCTTTGGGCGTGAGTTCACGCTGCTTGATCTGGCAAGGCTTGAATTTGCATGAATGCGGATGCGGGAGAAGGGTTTTGTGGCAGCGGCGCACACCGTTTTACGGCAATCGGTGATCGCTGTGGAAATAGAAAGCCTGCCATGCAACGGGCGATGCCAAAAAACCTAAACAGAAAACAAAAAAGGCCTACGCGTTTGCGTAAGCCTTTGATGTTACTGGAGGCGCAAGCCGGAATCGAACCGACGTACACGGATTTGCAATCCGCTGCATAACCACTCTGCCATTGCGCCAGCAGCACGAATCAGCCTGGGGGTCTGGCCTGCCAGCTCTGGGCTGTGTAGGTTGACCTTCGCCGTCGTGAAGCTTTAAATATTAACGCAGCCGGCTCAGCATGTCAAGCTGCCCGCAGGATTGATGCTTGAAAAGGGCAGCTGGAGACAGGGTGTTCCCTCGGCGCATTTTAATTAAGCAGGCTTTTTAGATATTAAACCCAGGGCTCTTTTATGGCCCTGAGTTTCATCAATGAAACGCATGAGGGGCTGCGTTTTAAGGTGTGACAATATACCGCTTTATTGTCGGGTGCTGCTCCGAGCTGGTTTTGATGATGGGCTTGCGGATTACTGGCTGTCGCTGAGAATTGTTGCCATAGACTTTCTGTTGATACTCTATGAGCTCTTGCTCGATAGAGGTCCATGCCCAAAAATCATGCGAGCTATTGTCACGGTGCTGATACATGGCAGATCTCCCGTAGCACATTTAACAACCATAAACATATCAGAATTTTCTACATTCTTGAATCATTGACGACCTGTTCTTGCAATATTTAAAAGAAACGCTATTTGTATCAAATTTTTACAGGTCATGTCATTGTGTGAGTTTTCTTCGCCGGCATGCTCGCCTCACCCAACCCTTGCGTCTCAAGATACCTTTATTAGAGGGAGTCTATCTATGAATATCCGTGGGGTTTTTTTACTGGCCTTGATGTGATAACTACCATAAGTGTTAGTTTTTATTCGAAAAATTAAATATAAAAAATACGTTATTTTCGAAGATTTAAATAAGTGTTTATTGAAGCTTTGACACTTCCTATGGTTTCAATGCGTTTTTGAACTATATTAAGTGAAAAAAATACTATTTATTGTTTCAATAAATATCCCATCCTAGACAAAGCGACAATTTCTGATCCCTCGTATCTGGGCGGTTCAGCGGGTTGTTAATTTCAGACTCAGGGATGGAGCACGATCCGGCCATGCTATCGAACTATACCGTTGCTATGCCTGCATGGAAGGTTGGGCAAGATGTTGTTGGTAATTTTCTTGAATTCAAAATACGCAATAGATTATTTCGAACATTAATATCGGTGCCGCAGCATCTTGCCGCTCAGTGTGTCAGCGAGATGCTTAATGACGGTGGCCAGATAACGAAGTTTGAAGCAGGAGAGTTTCCGTTACGTGACGAACCGGAAGATACCTGGCTGCTCATATATACGCATGTCAAGTGGAACCTGATCATTCGAGGGGATTTTGTCGTTTTTCCCGAGGGCGAGTTGGCATTGATACGCGGCAGGGATATAGATGCAGCCGGATTTCATGACTTCCGCGGCACGATGCTGGTGCTGCCCAGCCATAATCTGACTTTATATGACCGAACCCTATTGATGCGCCAGGCAGGTAAAAACCGGCTCAAAATGGGGTGGGGCAGGATTTTGGCTGCTTATATGGAAAGTCTGGATGTGCAGATACTGGGGCAGGCCGTGAGGGATGAGTCTGCCTGGTTGATGCTGGAGCAACATATCATGGCCTTGCTGCGCCGGGCCTTGCTGGGAGCCGCTGATACCATCGGCGTTCATGGCATGGAGAACGATGCTCAGGACGCGCTGCGCAGCAAGGGGGAGGTACTGTTCCAGCGTCTGTGTGCATGGATTTCCGAGAATTTTGCCAATCCTGAAATGTCGTCGGATTTCGTCGCCAGCCAGTTCGATATTTCACCGCGCTACATACAGAATCTTTTCTCCAAATATGGCAACGGTGAAACATTCGTATCATTTTTGCGTGACAAGCGCATGCGGCGTGCATGGGAAATGTTGAGTAGCATTGATTGTATACATCAGAGTGTGTCGGAAATCTGCTGGAACTGCGGGTTTTCCGATCCCGTGTATTTCGGCAAGATTTTCAGGCGCTTCTATGGGATGACGCCTGGAATGGCCAGGAAGAATAGCCTCAAGGAAGCCGTAGGGAGTCTTTGAGGGAAAACGCCCCAGGAAAGCCGGCTTGATGCCGGCTTTTTTTATGGGTCGGTGATATGTCAAACAGACTGGTCGGTCTGTTGTTTGTAAGTGGGAGGGAAAAGTTCCGTTGCTATCTCGGTGAAATGAAAAAAAATGAAAGTTTGTTGTGTGCTCGCTTTCAATTTATGGGTGCAGGATCACGATTATTAGTTTTGAATAATGTCATACATTGACAAAGAACCTGATTTTTTCGCATAAAAACCAGTCGATTTCGCTAATAGCCTAGTTGTGTATTGGGGTGAGATGAAACCATAGCCGCGATTCTTCTGTATCTAGGAAGAGGTTTGCGGATCTTCTTCTATGTCATTGGTTATTCGGGGAGTTTCGGGTGCAGCCTAGTGCAGTACCCGTATTGCAACTGTCACATGTCCAGTTGGTATTTCAGAAAATTGGCCATGAGGTTTGTTGCAATACTTTTCTGCTTACCCAGGCAAGCCCGAACGCTGTGATAGTTGAAAGTCCGTTTCGATCTGGTGGTTTCTTGATTAGGGTTATTCATGAACAAGGCATACCGTAATGTATGGAGCGAAGCGACGGGCACGTTTGTGGCTGTGGCCGAGAATGTAAAGGCGCGGGGCAAGCGTTCTTCCAGCGCTAAGACGCTGGCCACAGTGGCTCTGGCGGTAGCTGCGCTGGGTGCAACGGGCGCGGCACAAGCTGATGTCACACTTGACGGTTCGACACCGGTCGTCACGGACGGCACGGAAATCATTTTCGAGAACGGGGCGGGCAAGATCACTTTCACCGATGGCGGCGAGATTGATTTCGGCGCGACGGGCGGCAAGATCACTGGCCTGAATGATGGGGCACTCAACGGTACGAGCAGCGATGCAGTGACCGGCAAGCAGCTGCACGCCACCAATCAGAACGTGACGACGCTGCAAGGCGACCTGAGCGTTGCCCAAGGCAATATCACGACGCTTCAAGGTGATATGACCACCGCCAAGGGCGACATTACGACGCTCAAGGGCGATGTGACCACCGCCAAGGGCGACATTACGACGCTCAAGGGCGATATGACCACCGCCAAGGGCGACATCACGACGCTCAAGAGCGATGTGACCACCGCCAAGGGCAATATCACGACGCTGCAGACCGATCTGGGTACAGCCAAAACCGATATCACGACCTTGCAAGGGGATCTTGATGCCTTGCAAAACGGCACGGCGTCTTCTACCGGCTATGCCGGGGTCAAGTATTTCCGCGTGAATTCGGACGAACCGGACGCACAGGCGGCGGGTGAGGATGCTATCGCTGTCGGCCCGAATGCTGTCGCAACCGGCGACGCCTCGGTAGCTATCGGCCTGGACAGTGAGGTCAAGGGCAAGAGCTCCATCGCTTTGGGCGATGGCGCGAAGGTGGATGCCGAATATGGCGCGGATTCCATTGCCATCGGTACGGACGCTGCAGTGGTCGGTAATGCCAGCAGCAAAGCCGTTGCATTGGGTGCGAACGCAACGGCCTCGGCAGCGAATGCGACGGCTCTAGGCGCAGGCGCGAACGCATCGGGCGCAGGCACGGTTGCACTGGGCGGTGCCTCTGCCAGCAGCCAGAATGGGATCGCCATCGGGCAGGGCGCCACCGCCACTGCTGAGGATGGTATTTCTATCGGTACCGGTGCCGGTACGGGCATGGTTTCATCCGTGGCTGGCGACCGTACGCATCACATTGCGATCGGAGCACAGTCCGGCACGGGCGTTGAGGGCAACCAGAATATTGCAATGGGCCTGAATGCCGGTAGCAATGTCAAGGGCGATAACAACCTTGCATTCGGCAGTAATGCAGGGGGCAACTTGGCGACGGGTGATGGCAATATTGCCATTGGTACCAACGCCAACATGGCAGGTGGCTCCAACCTGCATAACTCCATTGCAATCGGGGGCGATACGTCCTCGGGCAGCGATAGCGTTGTTGTGGGCTATAAGGCAATCGCTGCTGACGGCGCTGTTGCAGCAGGTGCCTTTGCTCAAGCACAGGGTGTGAGCGTAGCGCTTGGACGCAATGCTTCCGCCAATGGCAACAATGTGGCCCTGGGTGAAGGTTCCATCGCGCGCGATTTGGATTATCAGGGCAAGACGGCTTATCTCGGTACTGGACAAATTGCTGCTGGTGGCGCGGTTTCCGTGGGTGCCGCTCCGATAGCTGGTGGATCGGTTCAAAGTGTCCGCCGCGTCATCAACGTTGCTGCTGGTAGTGATACCTATGACGCAGTCAACGTTGGGCAGCTGCGCAAGACGCAGGAAATGGTTGGCAATCTCGTCGGTGGCACGACGGTCAATGCAGACGGCACTTTCAGCCGCATCTATCTTGGCAAGGATGGGGCAGGTGTTGATCAGTATGCGGATAGCGTCGTGGACGCTTTGCAGGGGATTACTGGCGGTACGATCAACGTTCTGCCGGCCGGCACGGTGCAATATACGCCGGATGGCCGCATTGCGAACGTTACCGCAGGGAATGCGCCAACGGATGCCGTCAATGTGCAGCAAATGGAAGACTCCATTGAAGCAGGCCGTACGCGCTATGTGAGCATCAATTCGGTTGAAACGCCCAATGAAGATAATACGGGCGCATCCGGGTTGAACGCTATCGCGATCGGGCCGCGTGCACGCGCTGCCGGACTTGCCAGCACAGCGATGGGCGCATACGCTCGTGCTGAAAAAGATAACAGCATTGCCCTGGGTAATGGAACGGCGGCCGAAGGGGTGTCTTCCACCGTGGTCGGCGATAATAGCTATGCGACGGGAGCGGGCGGGATTTCTCTTGGTCTGCGCGCCTTGGGTCAAGGTGACAATTCCATCGTTATCGGTACGGATGCACAGGCCGATCCGAAGGCGAATGGCACGGTCAATAATGCAGTGGTGATCGGTACGAGCGCTGAAGTGACGGAGGATCACGGGATTGCAATCGGCTTTGACGCCGTTGCTTCCGAGAAGCGAGCGATTGCTCAAGGTGATAATGCCTTGGCCAGCGGCGTAGATTCGTCTGCGGTCGGGACAGGCGCAATGGCGAGTGGGACCAACGCTGCTGCCAGCGGCACCCGTGCCGCTGCTTCCGGAAATGACTCGATTGCCTCCGGCACTAATGCACAAAGCTATGCCAACAGTGGCATTGCAATGGGTACAGGGGCGGTTGCCGGACGAGTCGTGCAGGTGCCGGATGACGCTTTGCAGAACTTCAATTCCACTGCCATCGGCGCTGCATCGAAGGCGACTGCCTTGGATTCAACGGCCTTGGGCCATGCGGCAGAAGCCACGGGCGAGCAGGCGCTTGCCGTGGGTGATACGACCAAGGTCAGTGGCAAGCAGGCAACCGGCGTAGGCGCTTCCAACACCGTGGCGGGTACGCAGGCATTTGCCGGCGGCTACAGCAATACGGTCAACGGACAAGGTGCCAGCACGGTCGGCAATCAAAACTCCGTGGCGGCTGCTGGCGCAGGGGCATTTGGCAACTCGAACGAGCTGACCAGCCAGGCGACAAACAGCCGGGCTGTCGGGAATAACAACCAGATCAGTGCTAATAATTCGTTTGTCGTCGGTAATGGCAACAATCTGGCTGTTAGTGACGCCTTCGTGCTGGGCAATAACGCCTCCGTCGCGAACGCTGGCGGTGTGGCCATCGGCTCGGGTAGCGCCTCTACCGCAGCGGCGGGGGTGGCAGGTTATGTCGCCAATGCTGCGAAGAACAACGCGAGCAATACCTCTGCCGTCAACAATACGCAAAGCACGGCAGCCGCTGTTGCGGTCGGTTCTGCCAGCGTGCGCCGCCAGATTACGGGCGTGGCCGCAGGGACGGCGGATACCGATGCTGTCAACGTGGCCCAGTTGAAGTCCACTGGCTGGAATATCGCTACCGGCGGGACCAGCGGCACGGCACAGACCACCCATGTCAGCGCAGCCAATGGCGATGTCGTGGATATCGGCCTGGCGGCGACCGAAAACAATCTGGATGTGACGCGCTCGACGACGGGTAATACCACGACAGTTGCCTATTCCTTGAAGAAGAATCTGGATCTGGGCAGCACGGGTAGCGTCAAGACGGGTGACACCACGCTGAACAATGCGGGTGTGCAGATTACCCATGGCGGCAATGTCACCAACGTCGGCGCTGGTTCCGTGAGCGTCAGCAACGGCACCAACACCGTTACCGTCAACAGCAGCACCGGTACGGTCAATGGTCTGACGAACAAGACGTTCAACGCCAATAACTTCACGAGCGGCCAGGCGGCTACCGAAGACCAGCTCAAGCAAGTGACCGGTGATCTGACCACGCTGGGCTTCGCCATCGAAGATGAATCGGGCAACAAGATCCAGAAGAGCCTGGGCGAGTCTGCACCGATCGTCGGTGACGGCAATATCGAAACGGCCGTACAAAATGGCAAGCTGGTGGTTGGTCTGGCGGATAACGTCGATGTCAGCCAAAACCTGACGGTAGGCGGCAATAGCTCGGTGGGCGGTACGCTGAACGTGGGTGGTCCCACGACGTTGAACAGCACGCTGCAGGTAGCCGGCAACACGACGCTGGCAGGTGGCGCCACCATTGGCAACAATCTGACGGTCAACCCGTCCACCAACGTCCACTTCGGCGGCAATCAGCTGCATGGCGTGGATGAAGGTACGGCCGGGACGGACGCAGTCAATGTCAACCAGCTGAATACCACCAAGAACGACATCATTGCCAAGGGCTTTGCCCTCAAGGCGCAAGATGGTCAGACGGTGCAGAAGAGCCTGGGCGAAGCGATCGACGTGGTCGGTGGCGACGCCAATGTCGTGACCCTGGTGGATAACGGTCAGGTCAAGGTCAAGCTGGCAGATAGCGTGTCGGTCAAGGACAACCTGACGGTAGGCGGCAATAGCACGGTTATCGGCAATAGCAGCGTGACGGGCAACAGCACGGTGGGCGGCACGCTTAACGTGACGGGTTCGACGACGCTGGTTGGCGGCGCGGACATCAGCAATCACCTGACGGTCAATCCGGGTGCGACGGTCAACATGGGTGGCAACAAGATCACCAATGTGGCCAAGGGCACGGACGGTACGGATGCCGTGAATTTCGAACAGCTGACGGAATTGGCCAATCGGCCGCTGGGCTTCTCGGCTGACCAGGGCGCTCCGGTGAGCCGCAAGCTGGGCGAAACGCTGGCGGTAAACGGTGCTGACAGCAACATCGTCACCAAGACGACGGCTGCCAATGGCATCGAGATCGAACTGGCGAAGAACCTGGACCTGGGTAGCGCTGGCAGCATCAAGCTGGGTGATACGACGGTCAACAATGGTGGCCTGAGCATCGTTGGCGGCCCGAGCGTGACCAAGACCGGCATCAATGCCAACGGTACGAAGATCACGAATGTGGTGGCCGGTTCGGACGACACCGATGCCGTGAACGTGAGCCAGCTGAACGACGTCAAGGTTGTGGCGAGCAAGGGCTGGAACCTGAGCGCTCAAGGCATCGACGCGTCGAACGTAGCGCCGGGCGCAACCGTCGATCTGTCGTCCTCGGACGGCAACATCGACATCACCAAGGGGGCGACTGACGGGAACGTGAAGTTCGCGCTGGCGGACACGCTGGAGCTGGGTACGGTCAATGTCAGCAACAACCTGACGGTGGGCGGCACGACGAACCTGGGCGACAGCACGCTGGTGGTGAACAAGGGCAATGTGACCTACGCACCGAACACCACGATCGACATGGGTGGCAACAAGATCACCAATGTGAGCAAGGGTGAAGCGCCGACGGATGCCGTGAACGTTGAACAGCTGACGGAGCTGGCCAATACGCCGCTGGGCTTCTCGGCTGACCAGGGCACCCCGGTGAGCCGCAAGCTGGGCGAAACGCTGGCGGTCAACGGTGCTGACAGCAACATCGTCACCAAGACGACGGCTGCCAATGGCATCGAGATCGAACTGGCGAAGAACCTGGACCTGGGCAGCGCTGGCAGCATCACGCTGGGTGATACGACGGTCAACAATGGCGGCCTGAGCATCGTTGGCGGCCCGAGCGTGACCAAGACCGGCATCAATGCCAACGGTACGAAGATCACGAATGTGGTGGCCGGTTCGGACGACACCGATGCCGTGAACGTGAGCCAGCTGAACGACGTCAAGGTCGTGGCGAACAAGGGCTGGAACCTGTCGGCCAATGGCGCGGACACGACCAATGTCAAGCCGGGCGATACGGTGGACCTGACTGACGCCGATGGCAACATCGTGGTGAAGAAGGGTAGCGCGACCGACCCGCATCAGGTGACGTTCGGCCTGTCCGACACGCTGGACCTGGGTACGGTCAATGTCAGCAACAACCTGACGGTGGGTGGCACGACGAACCTGGGCGACAGCACGCTGGTGGTGAACAAGGGCAATGTGACCTACGCACCGAACACCACGATCGACATGGGTGGCAACAAGGTCACCAATGTGAGCAAGGGTGAAGCGCCGACGGATGCCGTGAACGTTGAACAGCTGACGGAACTGGCCAATACGCCGCTGACCTTCGTGGCTGGCGACGGTAGCAAGGTGGACCGCAAGCTGGGTCAGGAAGTGTCGTTCACAACCTCGAACACCAACCTGAGCACGACGACCACGGCCGATGGCATTCAAGTGGCACTGGCTGACGACTTGGTGCTGGATAGCGTCAAGACGGGCAACACGCTGATCAACAACAGTGGCGTGCAGGTGGGGCAGAACGTGCAACTGGGCAATACCGGCCTGGTGATCGCGAATGGCCCGAGCGTGACGAACACCGGCATCGACGCTGGCGACAAAATCATCCAGAACGTGAAAGCCGGCGTGGCTGACACTGACGGCGTGAACGTGAGCCAGCTGAAGGGTGTGGAAAACGTGGCCAACATGGGCTGGAAACTGTCGGCCAATGGCGCGGACACGACCAATGTCAAGCCGGGCGAGACGGTGGACCTGACTGACGCCGATGGCAACATCGTGGTGAAGAAGGGTAGCGCGACTGATCCGCATCAGGTGACGTTTGGCCTGTCCGACACCCTGAACCTGGGCACGGTCAACGTCAGCAACAACCTGACGGTGGGCGGCACGACCAACCTGGGTAACAACACCTTCATCGTCAAGGAAGGTGAGATCAAGGTGGCAGGCGGCACGACGGTCAACATGGGTGGCAACAAGATCACCAATGTGGCCAAGGGCACGGATGGTTCGGATGTGGTCAACAAGGACCAGTTGGATGAACTGGCCAACACGCCCTTGTATTTCGCTGCGGAATCCGGTGCGGATCTGACCCGTAAGCTGGGCCAGACCGTGAAGTTCACGGGTTCGAATGCCAACCTGAGCACGACGACCACGGCCGATGGCGTGGAAATCGCCTTGTCCGACAAGCTGGACCTGGGTGTCGATGGCAGTGTGAAGACGGGTGATACCGTTGTGAACAATGCCGGCGTCAAGGTGGGCGATGATGTCACCCTGAACAATGCTGGCCTGGTCATCAATGGTGGCCCGAGCGTGATCAAGTCTGGCATCGACGCAGGTGGCACGAAGATCACGAATGTGCTGGCCGGTTCGAATGACACCGACGCAGTGAACGTCAGCCAGTTGAAGGACGTTGAAGTCATCGCCAAGACGGGTTGGCAGCTGTCGGTCAATGGCAATGCAGCGCAAGACCAAAGCCAGGTCAAGCCGGGTGATGTGGTTGATTTCTCGAACGATGCTGATGGCAACATCATCATCGACAAGACGGATAACAACGTCGTCGTGAAGATGAACCGCGACCTGGATCTGGACTCGGTGACGACTGGCCAGACTGTCATGAACAATGACGGTGTGAAGGTGGGCAACGATGTCTTCCTGAGCAGCGACGGCCTGCGTGCTGGCGATGTGATCATCTCGGCGGTCACGGGCATCAATGCCGGCGGCAAGAGGATCACCAACGTGGCGCCAGGTATTGACCCGACAGACGCGGTGAATGTCAGCCAGCTGAAGGATGTCGAGCAGAAGGTCGGCAACCTGGATGATCGTGCGGTGAAGTACGACGGTAACGTCGGCGATCCGAAGAACAAGATCACCCTGGAAGGCGATGTTTCGACGGACGGCGGCAAGACCGGCGGCACGACCATCACCAATGTGGCGCGTGGCGAAATTTCCGAGAACAGCACGGATGCCATCAACGGCAGCCAGATCAAGGAAATGGGCGACAGCATCGCTGAGGGCATGGGCGGCAATTCGACCTTTGTCGATGGCAAGCTGGTGACCGAACTGAACGTGGGCGGCAACACCTACAACAACGTCAACGATGCGTTGAATGGTGTGAACAACGAGCTCAACACGAAGATCGAGAACGTTGCGGAAGTGGCCAACGCCGGCTGGCAGATTGACACCAATGGCGAAGGTTCCAGCAAGGTCGCACCGGGTAAGACGGTGAACTTCGTTGGCGGCAGCAATATCGAGATCTCCCGCGAAACCACGGCTGACGGTAACAACAACGTGACCGTGGGCCTGGCGCAAGACATTGCTGTGAACACGGTGACGGCCAAGACCGTGACTGCGGACACGGTGAACGCCAAGGAAGTGGTGATCGAGAATGGCCCGGTCCTGAACCAGAACGGCATTGATATGCGCAGCCAGCGCATCGTCAATCTCGCGGATGGCCAGGCGCCCAACGATGCAGTGAACGTCAGCCAGTTGGAAGCGGCTACCGGTAATCTGCAGAACCAGGTCAACAATGTGCGTGGCGATCTGCATAAGCTTGATAACAAGCTGAGCGCAGGTGTCGCGGCTGCCATGGCGACCGCAGGCTTGCCCCAGGCTTACCTGCCGGGCAAGAGCATGGCTGCGATTGCTGGTGGTACCTGGAATGGGGAATCGGGCTTTGCCATCGGTGTCTCGACGATTTCCGACAACGGCAAGTGGGTGATGAAACTGTCTGGCAACACCAGCTCGCGCGGCGATTTCGGCGGCGCAGTCGGTGTGGGTTACCAGTGGTAATCACGGCAGGCTGATTCTTGCGTGCTTCCCGCCTGGGCGGGGAGCACACGCCGGCAGGCGTATTTGGCCTGCCGGTGACTCACCCTCAGATTTCCCGAATTTCAAAGGATATTTTTCATGAAGACCGTTTCTTCCCGCCGTGTGCTGTGGGCTGCGCCCCTGGCTGCCGCCATGCTGCTCGCCGGTTGCGGCACCTTGAGCAGCGTTGATCGTGATGGCAAGACCGATGAGCCGGTATTCCCGGATGCAGAGAAGGTGACCTTGCATACGGGGACCTTCCCCAATCTGGTGGATGTGAACCAGGTGCAGGATGGCGTGACGCGCGACCAGATCTATGAATTGCTGGGCCGTCCGCATTTTTCCGAGGGTTTCCAGGTGCGCGAATGGGATTACCTGTTCCATTTCCGTACGCCTGATGGCATCAAGACCTGCCAATTCAAGATTCTGTTCGATTCGGACAAGGTCGCTCGCAGCTTCTACTGGGCGCCTGAAGATTGCCGTCCGCAGGCAGACGCTTCGCCGGTGCCCGTGCCGGTCGTGGCTGCGCCCCAGAAGTACTCGCTGGGCAGCGATGTCGGCTTTGCCTTCGGCAGCGCCACGCTGACCGCTGCAGGCAGCAGCCGGATTGCTGAAATCGCCAAGGAACTGAAGCAACAGAAAACCATAGATCAGCTGGAAGTCGTGGGTCATACCGACCGTATCGGCAGCGTGGCGTCCAATGATCTTCTGTCGCAGCGTCGTGCAGATGCCGTCCGTCACGAACTGGTTGCCAATGGCATTCCTGCGGCCAATATCCGTGCCTACGGCTATGGCCCGCGTCAACCTGTGGTGCAATGTGGCCAGGACAACCGCGCTGAATTGATCGCCTGCCTGGCGCCCAATCGTCGCGTGGATATCCAAGCCAGCGGCATCCGTTGATATGCCGCAGGGCGGTTGGCAGCATTGCCAGGGGTATGATTAACCTGTGAAGGCCCGCTGTCCTGAAGCAGTCAGGATTGAACATAGAATGTAGTTTTGGCGGAAGCAACGGCATGGTGCAAGGCGCCGCTTGCTTCCGTTGTCATTTTCCGGCCCCGGAAAACGACAATATTTCAAACGGCATGAATATGCTGTGAATATGACCGGAGTAAAGCGATGAAGACGATATTTTCCAAACCGGTGCTGGTCCGAGGCATGGCTGTGCTGAGCCTGGCGCTGTTGGCGGCCTGCCAGCAAACAGCACCTGTGCGTCAGGATAGCCAACCGACCGCCGCCGATCAGGCCGCCGCACGACAGCAGGCTGCCGCTCAGGCCGCTGCTCAGCCGGCCGCTCAGGCACCGGCAGCCAGCACGGCGCCGACTGTCAGCTTCTTCCTGGCGCAAGCCCAGCCGGCCGAAGGCCTGGCCGAGGTGGCGTTGAACCCCACGACGCGTTTGTATGCATTGCCGCAACCGGTCTTGACCCAGCAGGATCTGCAGCAGGTTGTGCCGGTGCGCAACGCCCAGGGGCAAGTCTTCCTGCGTTTTGATTTCAATGAGCAAGGCGCACAGAAACTGGCGACCGTGACCAGCCGTGCGCAGGGCAATTATCTGATTCTCAGCATGCGCGACCAGATTGTCGCGGTGCCGCAGATCACTGCCACCTATGACCAGGGTTTCCTGCCGGTGCCGGTGCAGAGCGCTGAAGCGGCACAATCCATCTTGCAGCTGCTGCGCCCGGCGCCTGCGCAACAGTAAGGGCGGCGCGACTGCCTATTCGCGTGTGCTCGGGCTCCAGAACGCCTGACGCACGCCGTACACCGCCGCCAGGTGGTGTACCAGAGAGTCCAGCACTTTGCCATCCACGGAAGTCGAGGCCAGCGTTGCCTCGATTTTCACTTCGTCCTGCCCGAACGGTTCGATTTCCAATTCCTGCTTGGGGAAATTGCAGTTCGCCAGCTCGTCTTTGAGATGTTGCATGACGATTTTTTGCTGGGCACGATCGACGATCAGCTGCAGCGAATGCGTGACTTCCACGGATTCGGTATCCAGCGGTTGGCGGTTGATGGAATCGACAACCGGGCGCAGCAAGGTATTGGCAGCCAGCACGAATGCCGTGCCCAGAATGGCTTCGATCAGCAGATCCGAGCCTGCCGCCGCCCCAACGGCGGCCGAGCCCCAGAGCGTCGCAGCGGTATTGAGGCCGCGCACATTGCCTTCTTCGCGCATGATGACGCCTGCGCCCAGGAAGCCGACGCCTGACACCACGTAAGCAATGACGCGAACGGCGCCGTCGGCATCGTGCAGACGGAAGGCAATATCAACAAACAAGGCCGCGCCTACCGCGACCAGGACATTGGTGCGCAGGCCTGCCGTGCGCTGGCGGTACTGGCGTTCAATGCCGATGATGCTGCCAAGGATGAAGGCCGCGCTCAGGCTGATGAGCGTATCGAGTAAGAAGGGCAGGTTGATGTTATGAATCGCGTTCATGGTTTCCGTTTCAAGCAGCTTGCGGGGCCGGCGGGGAGGCAGTCTGGCGCGATTCTAGCCGGTCTGTGCGATAGGGATGTTTCAGTTTCAGACAGGCCGGGGGCCACGCGGCAAGGCGGCGCGGTCGGTGGTGCCGGCGCTGCCTTGCGGGGGGATGTGAAAGCGATCATTGCCATTGTCCGGGCAGACCAGCTGGCGTAGCGTTGGCAGGAGCGGCGACGGGTTGTTGGCACGGTAGGCCATGATCAGGTCGATTTCCGGCGCCTGGCATTCAAACTGGCGGACGCAGACCGAATGTCCTGCCATCGTGGCGGCATAGGCGGGCAGCAGGGCATAGCCGATGCCGGCGCCCACCAGATTGACGTTCAGCAGGATATTCGAGGCCTGTTGCACGATGGGGCTGCGGACGCCATGGCGTTCCAGGAAGGTTTCCACCAGGTCGAACAAGGGCCTGGTAAAGGCCGGGTCAGACGCAATGCGCGGTTCGCCGTCGAGCATCTGCGGCGTGATGCGGCGCATGGCCGACAGCGGATGGCTGGCAGGCAGGAACACCTGCAGGGGTTCGGTATAGACCAGGTGAGTGACCAGCTCCGCGGATTTCAGGGGCGGGCGCAGGAACGCGACATCAATGTCGCCGCGCAGCAGCGCAGGCTCCTGCTCGTCGTTGATCAGGCTGTGCAGGCTGATATTCAGTGTCGGATAGTGCATGCGCAGTTCGGGCAGGATGGACGGAAAGATACGGATTTCCGCTGAAGGCACAAAACAGATCTTCAGGGTGTGTTCCGTCTGCCTGCCGGCGCGCCGCGCCCGCGTGACGGCATTATCGACCTGCATCAGTGCTTGCCTGGCTTCGGTGAGAAAAACCTTGCCGACTTCAGTGAGTTCAACCCGCCGCTTGGTGCGTTCCAGCAGAGGAAAGCCGATTTCTTCTTCAAGGTGAATGATCTGCTGGCTCAGCGAAGGCTGAGACGTATGCAGCCGTTGTGCGGCGCGAGTAAAGCTCAGTTCCTCAGCCACGGCTATGAAATATCTTAGATGTCTTAGTTCCATGGCTGTATTAATAGGTTGTACGTCTAAATAGAGATGAAACAACTATTTTACAGAGCTGGCGGCATTGCTGACAATTCGCCCTCAAGTGCTGCACAGATCGGCACTGGGAACCATGCAGAATAAGGAGACACAGCATGTCCATTAGCACGCTGCGGGACATAGAGGCCTTGGTGGATGCGCAGAACGGCCGCGTCACCCCGTCCATCTATACTGATCCCGATATCTATGAACTGGAACTGGAAAGGGTTTTCGGGCGCTGCTGGCTGTTCCTGGCGCACGAAAGCCAGATTCCCAAGGCCGGTGACTTCTTCAATACCTATATGGGGGAAGACCCTATTGTGGTGGTGCGCCAGAAAGACGGGTCGATCAAGGCCTTTCTGAACCAGTGCCGCCATCGTTCCATGCGCGTCAGTTTCGCGGATTCCGGCAATACACGTGCATTTACCTGTCCGTATCATGGCTGGTCCTATGGCGTGGATGGCGCATTGGTGGAAGTGCCGCTTGAGCCGCGCGCCTATCCGCAGGGCCTGTGCAAGGAAAAATGGGGCTTGCAGGAAGTGACCCGGATTGAAATCTACAAGGGTCTGATTTTTGGCAACTGGGATGCCAGTGCGCCGGGCTTGCGGGAGTACATGGGCGATATCGCCTGGTATTTGGATGGGGTGCTGGATCGCCGCGAAGGCGGGACGGAAATCATCGGCGGCCCGCACAAATGGGTGATCGACTGCAACTGGAAGTTCCCGGCCGAGCAGTTCGCCAGTGACCAGTATCATGCGCTTTTCAGCCATGCCTCGGCCGTTCAGGTGCTGGGTGCCAAGGCGGATGCGGACAAGGCGCTGGGCGCCGGCCAGACCGCGCGTCCAGTCTGGGAGACGGCCAAGGATGCCGTGCAGTTCGGCCAGGATGGGCATGGCTGCGGCTTTTTCTTCACGGAAAAGCCGGACGCGAACGTCTGGGTCGATGGCGAAGTCTCGCAGTATTTCCGCGATACCTATCCGGAAGCGCTGGAGCGCCTGGGAGAAGTCCGTGCCCTGCGGCTGGCTGGTCATAACAATATGTTCCCGACGCTGTCCTGGCTCAATGGAACGGCGACCTTGCGGGTATGGCATCCGCGCGGCCCGAATCAGGTGGAAGTCTGGGCATTCTGTATTGCCGACAAGGCGGCGCCTGATGATGTGAAGGCGGCATTCGAGCGCAGTGCGACCCGTGCCTTCGGCCCGGCAGGTTTTCTGGAGCAGGATGACTCCGAAAACTGGGTGGAGGTGCAGAAGGTCTTGCGTGGCAAGCGTGCCCGCAATAGCAAGCTGTGCATGGAGATGGGCCTGGGGCGCGAGCGCTTGCGCGAAGACGGTATTCCCGGTGTGACGAACTACATTTTCTCGGAAACGGCAGCACGCGGGATGTACCGCCGCTGGGCTGATCTGTTGTTGTCGGAAACCTGGGACGAAGTCCAGGAACGCACCCGTCAATACACTGAGGAGCTGGTGAAATGAGCGCCGTCGTGGAAAGCATCGAACAGGGCAAAGCAGGCTCGCTGGAATTGCATCATGAAATCGGGCAATTCCTGTACCTGGAAGCGGAATTGCTGGATGACTGGGAGTTTCGGGATTGGCTGGATCTGCTGGCCGAGGACATCGAGTACACCATGCGCACGACGGTCAATGCCCAGACGCGTGACCGCCGCCGCAGCATTCAGCCGCCGACAACCTGGGTGTTCAACGACACCAAGTTCCAGCTGGAGCGCCGCATTGCCCGACTGGAAACCGGTATGGCCTGGGCGGAAGAGCCGCCGTCGCGCACGCGCCACCTGATTACCAATCTGCGGGTCCGCGAATCGGCGCAGCCGGGGGAGTATGACGTACGGCAGAATTTCATCCTTTACCGCGCGCAGAAGGAACGGGATGAAGTGTTCTATGCGGGCATGCGCCAGGACCGGCTGCGCCGCGCCGATAACGCTGCGGGCTGGCTGCTGTGCCGTCGTCATATCACGCTGGATCAGGTGGTGATGACATCCCATAACCTCAGCGTTCTGTTCTGAACGGCCTGTTGTTTGCACGGGAGGCCACGGCCCTGTGGGGCAGGCCTGGCTTGAGCATCTCGGCCGGGCGCCCAGGTTTGCCCGGCTCCCCTATTTTTCATGACGAGATTCATCCATGCCACGTATTGCCGTTTGTCCTGACGACGACTTGCCGGATGGCGAGGCGGTCAAGATAGATTCGCCTGTCAGCCATATTGCCGTGATCCGCTCTGCCGGTGAACTGTACGCGGTGACGGACCGCTGCAGCCATGGCAATGCCTCCATGTCGGAGGGCTATATCGAAGATGATGGAACCGTGGAGTGCCCCTTGCATGCCGCGCGTTTTTGCCTGAAGACCGGCGCGGCCCTTTGCCAGCCGGCGACTGAGCCTTTGAACACTTATCCCGTGATCGTGGAAGCAGGCACGATTTACGTGGAAATTCCGGAGACGGCATGATGGGCTGGCTGGACAATGAATCCATTCTGGTGACGGGTGGGGGCTCCGGGCTGGGCCTGGCCTTGGTGCGGCGTTTTCTGGATGAGGGCGCGCGGGTGACGGTACTGGAGCTGAATGCAGAAAAAGTGGCGGCATTGCAGGCGGATTTCGGTTCGTCGGTGCTGGTGGTTCAGGGCAATGTCTGTTGCAGCGCGGACAACCAGCGGGCAGTCGATGCAGCCGTGGCGCATTGGGGCCGGCTCGATTGTTTCGTGGGGAATGCCGCGGTCTGGGATCATGGCCTGGGATTGATGGCCATGACGGGCGCACAGTTGGAGCAAGGCTTCGATGAGCTGTTCGCGGTCAATCTGAAGGGCTACATGCTTGGGGCCAAGGCGGCAGCGCCGGCTTTGTTGGCTTCCGGCGGCAGCATGATTTTCACCTTGTCCAATTCAGCGTTTTACCCGGAAGGGGGCGGGCCGCTCTATACCGCCAGCAAGCATGCGGCGGTCGGCCTGATTCGCCAGCTGGCCTTTGAGCTGGCGCCCCGGATTCGGGTCAATGGGGTCGGGCCATGCGGGATGGCCAGCGATCTGCGGGGGCCGGCAGCCTTGGGCCAGCAGCATCAACGCATCATGGATTCGCGTACACCGGAAGCTATCGCCAGCATTCTGCCCTTGCAGTTTTTCCCGCAGGCCGAGGATTTCACCGGCCCCTATGTCTTGCTGGCCTCGCGGGCCAATAACCGGGTTCTGAGCGGCGTGATGATACAGGCGGATGCCGGCCTCGGCATACGCGGCATCCGGCACGTGGCTGGTGGGCTGGATCTATAGCATGAGCAGCCTGGTCACGTGACCTGCGGTTTGCGCGAGACCAGCATGGCAGTCGCCGATGCCCCCAGGGGCCGGATCAAACAAAAGAAAAATCAGGGATAGGAGACAGAAGTCATGAGTGATAAAGGCATCATCATCATTGGAGCTGGGCAGGCGGGCGCCATGACGGCGGCACAATTGCGGCAGCTAGGGTTTACCGGCCGCGTGACACTGCTCGGTGACGAAACACATGCGCCGTATGAACGGCCGCCGCTTTCCAAGGACATGCTGCTGCAGCCGGCGCAGACGCGTTGCGCCATTCATCCTGATGACTTCTATCGCCAGCACGATATCCAACTGCGCCTGGGCGTGGCGGCGGTCGGGCTGGATACTCAGGCTCGCACGGTAACGCTGGCCGATGGTGAATCGCTGGATTACGACAAATTGGTGCTTGCAACGGGCGCGCGGGCACGGCGCCTGCCCATGCTGGATGCCTTGGGCGAGGGTGTCTATACCTTGCGCACGCTGGAAGATGCCGCTGCCCTGCAGCCTGCGCTGCAGGCCGGCCACCGGTTGATACTGGTGGGCGCCGGGGTCATCGGCCTGGAGCTGGCTTCGACGGCAGTGGATCTGGGCGTTCAGGTGGCCGTGGTTGAACCCGCGGAATTGCCGATGATGCGTGCGACTCCCAGGTTGCTGGCCGAATTCCTGTGTGCGGTGCATCGGGAACGCGGAGTGGAGCTGCATCTGCGTTGCAGCGTGGTGGCCGCGGCACGTACCGCAGAGGGCCTGGCCTTGACGCTTTCCGATGGCAGCTGTCTGACGGGGCAGACGGTGGTTTACGGCATAGGCGTCGAGCCCAATGTCGAATTGGCGCAAGCAGCCGGGCTGGCGGTCGATAACGGCATCCTGACGGATCGCCAGTGCCGGACGTCCGACCCGGATGTGTATGCCGTGGGCGATGTGGCTGCCCGCCAGACGGCGGCGGGCTTGCCGCCGGTGCGCCGTGAAACCTGGGAAAACGCCAACTGGCAGGCGGAGCTCGCGGCGCGTGACATGCTGGGGCTGGCACTGCCGCCGCAGGATATCGTGCCGTGGTACTGGACGGATCAGTGCGGCCTGAATATTCAGCTGGCGGGCGATATGGGAGCGGCCCGCTGGATTGTCCGCGGTGCGCTGGGGGCTGGTCCGTGCATGTTGCTGGGGCTTTCCGGGGATGAACTGGTGGCGGCCATTACCGTGAACCAGGGCCGAGACATGCGCAGTGCCAAAGAGCTGATTGCCCGGCGGGCCTGCATCGAGCCGGCTGTGCTGGCGGATACCCAGCAGAGCCTGCGCAATCTGAGCCGCGCCTTGCCGGCCTAGCCCGGCCTGCGGTGCCTGGCTGCTGCCAGGAAACGACTGCTTTCTTCTGTTGTCCGGATACCGGCAAGTGACGACGCACGCCCTGCAAATAGGCGGTGCGGGCGGATGCATGCCGTGTCTGACGAACCCGGCTCTGGCTGTCGTGAGATGCCTGGGGCGTGGGTTCGCTGGGACGATGCCGCTGGCGCCACCTGGGTGCCTGTCGGATCAGGGGAAAGGCGCGGCGAAAGCAGCAGGCAGAAATTCGCAGGCACAGAGCAAAGGGCAGCGCCTGGCGGGTAGGAGCGCTGCAGGCGATGGCCCGATTTTCTGGATTTTTATAACGATAAACCCTTCTCGGGGAGACATTCCTATTATGCAAGCAAGATTGCAATGTCTGTCGCATACGCCGTTGGTTGGCCATGTGGATCCGGTGCCCCATGTGCTGGACGAGGTCAATGGCGCGATTGCCAGTGCGCGCGCGAGTATCGCCGCCTTTGATCCGGAGCTGGTCGTGCTGTTTTCGCCGGATCACTTCAATGGCTTTTTCTATGACGCCATGCCGCCCTTCTGTATAGGCATGCAGGCCCATGCCATCGGCGATTTTGGGACGCCGGCCGGGCCGTTTGATGTACCTCAGGCCCTGGCGCGGGATTGCGCCCAGGCGGTGCTGGAAGATGGCGTGGATGTGGCCATGTCTTATTCCATGCAGGTAGATCATGGCTTTTCGCAACCGCTGGATTATCTGCTGGGCGGCATTGATACGCATCCGGTGATTCCGGTCTTTATCAATGCGGTTGCTGCGCCATTGCCCACTTTTGCCCGGTCGCGGGCGCTGGGGCTGGCTATCGGACGGTTTGCCCGCCAGACAGGCAAGCGGGTGCTGTTCATTGGATCCGGCGGCTTGTCGCACCAGCCCCCTGTGCCGGAGCTGGCAACGGCAGATGCCCATATCCGGGATCGCTTGCTTGGTAGTGGCCGCCATCTGCCCCCTGAAGAACGGCAGGCGCGTCAGCAGCGCGTTATCAATGCGGCGCTGCAGTTTGTGGAAGACCAGAACAGCCTGCATCCGTTGAACCCCGCCTGGGATCAGCGCTTCATGGAAACGCTGGCCCAGGGCCGGATTGCGGAACTGGATGGGCTCAGCAATGCGGATGTGTCGCGTATTGCAGGGAAATCTACCCATGAGGTGAAAACCTGGGTGGCGGCCTTTGCTGCCCTCTCGGCCTATGGCGACTACGAGGTTCTGGATTCGTACTACCGGCCGATTCCCGAGTGGATTGCCGGATTCGGTGCCATGGGCGCGCAATCCCTGGCGGCTTGACGGCCAGGCATCGAACTTTCCATCCGCTTTCTTTGGTCGCGCCGGGACGCGCCTGGGCAGGACGCCCCGTGCGAGCAACCCTCGGCATGCCGCCGACATTCTTCACAGGAAAAGGAGTACTGAACATGATGGCTTGCGCAACAACCTATACCGAAGCATCCAGCAGCCGCTTTGCCCGCATCCAGGACGAAGGCCACGCTTTGCAGATTCACTACAACGACATAGGCCAGGGCGCCCAGACCGTGGTGATGCTGCATGGTTCGGGGCCGGGAGCGACGGGCTGGGCCAATTTCAGCCGGAATATCGACCCGCTGGTGGCAGCCGGCTATCGCGTCATTCTGATGGACTGTCCGGGCTGGGGGAAAAGTGACTCCATCGTCTGTACGGGCTCGCGTTCCGACCTGAATGCCAGGGTGCTGGATCGCTTGCTGGAGTCCCTGGGGCTGGAGCAGGTGCATATCCTGGGCAACTCCATGGGGGGGCATAGCGCGGTGGCGCTGACGCTGCAAAACCCGCAACGCGTCGGCAAGCTGGTGCTGATGGGGGGCGGTACCGGAGGCATCAGTTCTTTCGTTCCCATGCCCGCTGAAGGCATCAAGCTGTTGCAGGGCCTGTACCGCGAACCGACGCTGGAAAACCTCAAGAAGATGATGGCGGTCTTTGTGTTCGACCCCAGCGATCTGACGGAAGCGCTGTTCCAGCAGCGGCTCGACAACATGTTGCGGCGGCGTGACCACCTGGAGAATTTCGTTGCCAGCCTGGATGCCAACCCGCGTCAGTTTCCGGATTTTGGCGCGCGACTGGGGGAAATACGGTCGCGTACCTTGATCGTTTGGGGGCGTAACGACCGCTTTGTACCGCTGGATACCGGCTTGCGCCTGGTCGCCGGGATTGCGCAATCGGAACTGCATATTTTCAACCAGTGCGGCCATTGGGCGCAGTGGGAGCATGCCGAACGCTTCAACCGTCTGGTGCTGGATTTCCTGCGTGACTGACCTGTTTTCCCGCAGTGCCATTTCCATAACAACCCGCTGAAGCGGGAAGGAGACAACCTTGAATCAACAACAATTGCGGATTTACCGCAACCCCAAGCTCGGGCAACTGGTACGTAGCCGTCAGCGCCTGGCCTGGTCGCTGACCTTGCTGGTCCTGGGCAGTTTTTTCTGCTACCTGATGGCCGGCATTCTGCGGCCGCAATGGCTGGCCGTGCCTTTGCACGAGGGGACGCTGCTGAGCGTGGGCGGCTTGCTGGGCGCCGGGATCATTGTCATGGCCTGGCTGGCAACCGGCGTGTATGCGTGGTTCGCCAATACCCGTTTTGACCGCTTGAGCCAGGAAATCCTGCAGGAGTCCGTCCAATGAAACCCGCTCAATTGATGTTTCGTGCCGGCATGCCGGCCATTCTTCTGCCATCCAGCGCGATGGCGGCGCCCGGCGGTTCGGGGCCCAATGCGTCGGCCATCGCCATTTTCCTGGCGTTCGTGGGCATTACCTTGCTGATCACCTGGTGGGCGGCGCGTCGTACCAGCAGTGCATCGGATTTCTACACGGCAGGCGGCGGTTTGTCAGGCTTCCAGAACGGCCTGGCGATTGCGGGTGACTATATGTCTGCCGCCACCCTGCTGGGGATTTCCAGCATCGCCTATTTTCGTGGCTACGATGCGCTCCCGTTTGCGGTCGGCTTTTTCATCGGTTGGCCTATTGTGCTGTTCCTGCTGGCAGAGCGCCTGCGCAACCTGGGGCGCTTTACGGTCGCGGATATCATTTCCTATCGCCTGGATGAGACCCGCATGCGCATTCTGACGGCACTGGGTTCGCTGACGGTCGTGCTGTTCTACATGATTGTGCAGGTCGTGGGGGCAGGGCAGCTGATTCAACTGCTGTTCGGGCTGGACTACAAGTACGCAGTTTTCATCGTTGGCGCGCTGATGGTGGTCTATGTCATGTTTGGCGGAATGATCGCAACGAGCTGGGTGCAAATCATCAAGGCAACGTTGCTGCTGGCTGGCGGTACGGTCATGCTGCTGTTGACCATGAGCCATTTCGACTTCAGCCTGGGGCAGATGCTGCAGGATGTGGTGGCAACCAGCAAGCAGGGCATCGCCATCCTGGAGCCCGGACGCATGCTGTCTGACCCGATCTCCACCATCTCCCTGTCTCTGGGCATGATGTTCGGCATTGCCGGCCTGCCGCACATTCTGATGCGTTTCTTTACCGTGACCAATGCCAAGGAAGCAAGACGCTCGGTGTTCTATGCCACCGGTTTCGTCGGCTATTTCTTCCTGATCGTTGTGGTCATGGGGCTGGCGGCAATCGTGATCGTCGGCAGCAATCCGAGCTACTTCGTGGATGGCAATACGGGCGGCGCCTTGCTGGGCGGCAGCAATATGGTCATCATGCACCTGGCTCATGCCGTCGGGGGCAACCTGTTGCTGGGCTTCATGTCTGCCGTGGCGTTTGCCACTATTCTTGCTGTGGTTTCGGGCCTGGCGCTGGCGGGGGCATCGGCGATTTCGCATGATCTGTATGCCATGGTTTTGCACCGAGGCAAGGCCAATGAACAGCGTGAAATCAAAGTTTCGAAGATTGCCACGCTGTGCATCGGTTTGGCGGCCATCGTGCTTGGCCTGGTGTTCGAGAACATCAATGTGGCCTTTATGACGGCTTTGGCTTTCGGGGTCGCCGCTTCTTCCAACTTCCCGGTGCTCATCCTGGCGATGAGCTGGAAGGGGCTGACGACGCGTGGTGCGCTTTGGGGCGGCTTGACCGGGCTGGTGGTGGCGGTGATGCTGGTGGTGTTGTCGCCTGCTGTGTGGAAGAGCGTGCTGGGCTTCCCTGAAGCCGTTTTCCCGTACGAGCATCCGGCGCTCTTTTCCATGCCGCTGGCGTTCCTGGTGTGCTACGTGGTGTCCAAACTGGATCGCAGTGCCAGCATTGCCAATGAACGAGCGGGTTTCGACCGCCAGTTCATTCAGGCGCAAACCGGCCTGGGAATCAACGCGGCAGCGCAGCATTGATGAGGCTTGTTGCCTGGGCTGACCGCCGGCCCTGAGGCCAGGCGCCGGTGCGATGAGCCAGAACGCCATGCCTTTGTGCATGGCGTTTTTTCGTCGTATCTGTGGAGGCTGGACGGAGCCTGGGGCAGCGGTTAGCAGGCAGTGATGGCACGGTGGCGGGCAGGGCCTGTCTGGGCAATCCGGCCGTCCGCAAGCCATAATGCTGTCTGGAGGCAGACGAGGCGCTGGTGCGCCATAGCTGCGGGTATGAAGGGACAGGGGAGATCATGGATACGTTGCGCCGCTACAAAACTTTGCCGGTCTGGGATGCACGGACTTTGCCTGCAGCCTTTCAGAGCACGCATAACACCAAGGCGGGAACCTGGGCACAACTGACGATCCTGCAAGGAACGCTGGATTTCGCCTTGACTGATCAAGACGGCAATGTGCAGGAAACGGTGCAGTGCTCGCCCGAATGCCAACCGCCGCTGATCCAGCCGCAGCAGTGGCACAGAATTGCCGGATGCAGCGCGGATATGCAGTGCCAGTTGGCGTTCCTGTGCGAACCGGCGGATTATCTATCCAAGAAGCATGCGCTGACGCGGACGCATTCCGAAGTGCTGGAGGCCGAACCCTATTTGCCGCAGCGCGCATGCCGGGTGCTGGATCTAGGATGCGGCAAGGGACGTAATGCCTTGTATCTGGGCATGCAGGGACACAACGTGAACGCCTGGGACAAGGATGGCGCCAGCCTCGGTCAGTTGCGTCATATTGCAGAGCAGGAGTCCTGGCCTAATGTTGTCTCGCAACAGGTCGATCTGGGAGCGCCGGATCTGACGCTGGGCGGTCCCTACGATTTTATTCTTTCCACCGTGGTGCTGATGTTTCTGCCGGCCTCGGCAGTGATGCCCCTGGTCGCGCGGATGCAGCAGGCTACGGCGCCGGGAGGGCTCAATCTGATCGTGGCGGCGATGGATACGCCGGATTGCCCATGTCCCGTCCCCTTTCCGTTTACCTTCCGGCCTGGCGAACTGAGCGGCCAGTATGCCGGCTGGGACATTCTGAAGTACAACGAAGAGATGGGAACCCTGCATCGCAAGGATGAACAGGGCAACCGCATTCGATTGCGCTTTGCTACCTTGCTGGCGCGCCGTCCCCAGGGCTAGCGGGGAACGGCAGGCCAGCGCAGCGGCTTAGATGCCCGAGGCGCGGGCGCCGGCCTGCGACGGGCGCACGGAAATGGTGTAGCGGCTGTCACGCGCCGTGCTGCCGAATTGGCCGGCTTGAACCTGGTAGGTGCCGGGTTCAAGCGAGACGGTGATCTGGGCATCCAGATTGCCGCCGCTGTCGTCATCCTCGGTGATCAGAATACCGTCCTGGTAGAGCCAGAGATAGGTATCCAGCGTGGGCGACTTCATGTCGATCACATAGGTTCCGGCACGGTTGATGGTGAAGTGATAGGTGTCATAGTCCAGCCCGCCGAGCAGGACGGCTGGGCGAGGTTCACCGACAGTCAGCGTGCCGCCGCCGGCATTGGCGGGAACCGATTGGCTGCGGCTGTCGAGAACAAACAATCCGCTCTGGCTGCCGCCATCCACGCCGACGGTGTAGTCGCCGGCCGGCAGGATGGTGCGGATACGCTTGCGGCCCGAGTCGCTGTTGGACAGCATGATGTTGGGGCCGGTCAGGTTCAGGCTGCCGTCAAAGCTTTGGGTGTTCAGTTCCAGGGTGACGAGTGCTGGCGCTTCAAGCTTGAGGGGATATTGCAGTAGCTCGCCGGTGTACAGGCCGCTGGCCGGCTTGCCATTGAGCGTCAGCGGCGTGCCGTCGGGCAGGCGATTGTCGTCCAGGCGGCTCAATTGCTTGATTTCCAGATCGAAGCTGCCCTGGAAGGCGCTGTTGCCCATGGCGGACTCCGCGCGCAGCGTGTAGTTGCCTGCAGCCAGGGGGATCTGAATGCGTGCATTCAGGTCATTGCCACCATCATCATCGCTGGCCAGCTCCATGCCATTGCTATCCAGCAAGGTCAGGTAGGGATCCAGTTCGCTTTGGGTAGCGATCATGTCGATGCGATACAGGCCATCCGTGTCGATTTGCAGGCTGTAGTCCTGGGACGGGCCCGTGCCCCAGTCCGAGATGCGTTGGTTGCCGGTCAGGGGTGCGCCGGAATAGGCATCCTGAGTGTCGGCCGAGAGGCGGAAGGGGCCGTAGGAACGGGGATCCGTACCGCTTACCGCGATCAGGTATTCGCCGCCATCCGTGGCCTTGAAGGTCAACGACGTTTCGTTCGCGTTACGTCGCCCGCAACTGTTGCAGTCATCCTGGCTGCGCGTAATCAACTGGCCATTCTGATAGACACTGATCTGCGAGCGCAGGGCGCCCGTGGTAGTCAGCTTGACGATCTTTCCCTTATCCGCACTCAGCGTGAACAGCGTGCTGCGCACACCGCTGTTGTAGTTCAGCAGGCTGGTGCTGGTCAGCTCGCCATTGGCATTCTGTCCGGCAACCAGCGGCGTGGTTTGCGGGGCCGCGGCATCGGGCGCATGGCTGACGGTGAAATAGACAGCGGCACCTGCCACGACTGCGCCGGCAACAGCGGCAAGCGGGGTAGAGAGATTCATAGGGTCCAAACCTTTTCAATGCAAACTCAATAAGGGTCAGCCGCTGCCCGACAACATGGTGGCAGGCGCCGCCTGCAGGCCGGGAGGGCTGGCTTGCGGGAGGTTATACCGCGCAATGCGGGGTAAAGCAGCAAAGGGTTTCCTATGCTAACGATTTAGTGGAAATTTCATGCTGTGGAAGAGGGTGTGAATTTCTTTCATCCCCTGGCTATTGGCATTGATTTTTGATCAATTTGAGCCATCTGTATTTTTGTGTTTCAATAAAAGCGTCTGGCCTCTGGCCATTCTTCCGGTTGTGGCACACAAATGCCGTGTGCTGCAGCTTGCGTCTTTCGGAGTTCCGTCCGTGATCTGGGCGGGCTCTGCATGCCGGGTTTGCGCTGCTGAAAGGCGGCAGCGCAAACCTTCCGTCCACTTCGGGCGGAACCAGGTTGAGCCGGCCTCGCGCCGCGCCCAATCGGGGTGATTATCCGGACAAATGTTCAGGCCCTGATGCGATATCACGTTGGTCTTGGCCCTTGGCCGCGCATTTGTCTGTCCATCAACGACATGAGAAAAGAGGAGCAATCCATGACGATGCGCATTGGCATTATTGGTGCCGGGCCCAGCGGGCTGGCACAGTTACGCGCTTTCGAGTCTGCCTTTGAACAGGTGTCCGAGCCTATCGAACTTGTGTGTTTCGAAAAGCAGGACAACTGGGGCGGCTTGTGGAATTACACCTGGAGGACAGGACTCGACGAGTACGGGGAGCCGGTACATGGCAGCATGTATCGCTACCTGTGGTCCAACGGGCCGAAAGAAGCCCTGGAGTTTGCCGATTATTCCTTTGACGAGCATTTCGGCCGTCCGATTCCCTCGTATCCGCCGCGCGAGGTTCTGTTTGACTACATCCAGGGCCGCATGCGTCGCAACAACTTGCGCCAGTACATACGCTTCCGGACGGTGGCGCGCTGGGTGGAGTTTGACGAGCAGCAAAAAATCTTCCGGGTGACGGTAGAGAACCTGGAGAAACAGGAAACCTATACGTCGGAGTTCGACTATCTGGTCGTCGCCTGCGGGCACTTTTCGACACCCAATGTTCCGCATTTCGAAGGCTTGGAGCAATTTCCCGGTACCGTGATGCACGCCCATGATTTTCGCGGAGCCGATCAGTTCATCGGCAAGGATCTGCTGCTGGTCGGCGGCAGTTACTCGGCGGAGGACATAGGCGTGCAGTGCCACAAGCATGGTGCCGCCTCCGTCACTATCAGCTATCGCAGTCGTCCCCATGGCTTCGGGTGGCCGGAAGGCATCAGCGAAGTGCCGGTGCTGCTGCGATTCGATGGCGAAATGGCCTATTTTGCTGACGGTTCTTCCCGGCGCTTTGATGCAGTGATCTTATGCACGGGGTATCAGCACAAGTTTCCTTTCCTGGCCGACAACCTGCGTCTGTCCACGCATAATTGCCTGTATCCGGCAGGCCTGTACAAAGGTGTGGTGTGGATCGAGCAGCCGCAATTGTTCTATCTGGGCATGCAGGATCAGTACTACACTTTCAATATGTTCGATGCCCAGGCCTGGTTTGCGCGGGATGTCATGCTGGGACGCATTGCGTTGCCGGTCAAGACGGGCATGCTGGCCGACAGCAAAAGGTGGCAAGCGCAGGAAGCCAAGGTGAAGGATAGCTTCGATGCGGTGGATTTCCAGACTGCCTATATCCGGGATCTGATGGACCCTACGGATTATCCGGGCTTCGAGGCGGAGCAGGTGGCCGTGCTGCTCAAGCGTTGGCTGCGGGACAAGCAGGAAAATATCCTGACTTACCGTGACCGCAGCTATACGTCGGTTGTGACAGGCACGAAGGCGCCCGCTCACCACACACCCTGGATGGAGGAGCTCGATGACAGCATGGAGCGTTTTCTTTCTAGCGAAACGGAAGAAAACGCACAAATATAGATTAAAATTGCATCTAATCGTGACATAAATTTATTGCCGTCCCTTGTAGGTGTCATGAGGGGCGGCAATTTTTATATGTTTCAATATGAATGCTTGTCATTTTCACTTTTCTGGCGGGCCGCAGACATCGGCGCCGGAACGCGGGGGGAGCGCAATAATGCTGTCTGGAATTGGGTCCTGGTTATTGGGTTTGGCTGCCATGCTGGTGGTGCCGATTGTGCTTGGCGAGATACTGTGGCGACGCTTTCTCGATCACCGTCAGAATACCGAGCGCAAGCCGGGTGTCGTGCCGCTTGCCCTGCTGTTCGGTATCGTCGGTCCGCCCGTAGGGATGGCGGCGTTCCTGTTGGTGGCATCGTGGCTGGAACGGGATATGCCTAACTCCCGGCCAGCTGCCGACATGCTGATCGTGCTGTTTTTCTTTGCCTATGTTGCGGGTGGGGTGCCGGCACTGATTTGTGGTGGTGTCATGGGTGCCTTGCGCAAGCGTTTGCGAGGCTGGCTGGCAATTGCCGGTTCGGTCGTGCTGGGCGGGGTGCTGGCTTTCATTTTCTTCAAACTGACCGGCTTGTATGTCGATCTCCAGGAAGGATGGCGTGCCTTGATGTGTGGTGCCGTGGGTGCCTTGGCTGCGTCTTCCATTGCATACGGTGTCTGGCGGCGGGAAGTCAAGGCCTGATGCCATGACCTCCGGCGTGTGCTGCCCCAGCTACGAACAGCACCGATATTGATCATGGGCCATTAATTTCACATGGAATTAATGGCCTAATTTTTTTCAAGTGATTGATAGGATCCGTGGTTTTGATATGATCCAATCATTCAGTGAACGGCCTCAGGAGATGATCATGCCTGCAACCCCCCGAGTCTTGCCAGATGCAGCGGTCGTACTGACCAAAGCTACCTTGCGTGCTGCCGAACAGTTGGGACTGAACCATTCGGAGCTGGCCCTGATCATCGGGGTCAGCGAACCGACGGTTTCCAGGCTCAAGGCACAGGGGAGAACCATCAACCCTGAAACGAAAGAGGGGGAGCTGGCCTTGATGTTGATACGCGTATTCCGCTCGCTAGACCCACTGGTAGGCGGAGATGCCCGCAAGCGCAAGCTCTGGATGGAAAGCCATAATGAGGCTTTGCAGGGGGCCCCGGTTCAGCTGGTGCGCAAGGTCGATGGCCTGGTCAGGACGCTGGCGTATCTGGATGGCATGCGGGCAGCGACATGAGCCAGGGTTGGGAGCTGGATTGGCTGACTTTGCATAGCAGTGCGCGGGTAATGGAAAATGCCTGGCGCGGCGTGGAAACCCAGTACATTGCTGCGTCGATGAAGCTGGTGGACTCGCTGGATGAGCAGGCGTTGCTGGAAGCGCTGCTGGAAGGAAGCAAGCCGCCCGCGCAAGGCGAGGCGAACAGGCAGCATTATTTGCTGCTCAGCCCATTTCGCTATTTCCCCCAGCATGAGTCGCGTTTTCGGCCGGCTCAGCGCAGCGGCCTTTGGTACGGTGCGGCCACGTTGGATGGCGCCTGCTCGGAGGTGGCCTATTGGCGCTTGCGCTTCCTGCTGGACAGCACGGGTTTGGCCCTTGATGGCGAGCTGATTACCGAACACACTTTTTTCCAGGCTTCGGTGAGTGGCCGCGCCATCAATTTAATGGCTGAGCCGTGGTCGGGGCTGTCGCATCTCTGGAAGCATCCTTCGGACTACCGCGATACCCAGGCCTTGGCCGAAGCGGCGCTGCGGGCATCCGTGGATTGGATTCAATACGAATCCGTACGTGCGCCGCGCTGCGCCTTGGCCGCTGTCCTGAGCCCCTCGGCCGTGCATGCGGTGCCTGCGAAACTGGAACGATCCAAGCAGGAGTGGGTATGCAAGGCGACCCGCAGCGGCGTCATGATGATAAGGAAAAATGGCATGGGGCGCTTTGAATGGCGCGAGCAGGAGAACCAGGCAGATGGTGGGATGATCTGAACGGCTCGCGGCAGGGGTCTGCACCACCCGACCGGGCCGGATGTGATGACTGGGCCTATGCCGTACATCAACATACAGGGGGCGCCTGGGATCGCTGCCAGGCAAAGAAAATATTCTGCAATAAAGTTTACACTCTCTTTCGTGATAGCTGTCGTGTGTGGCAACCGGAGTCGCAACCGGTCTGGCATTGGCTATGTCTGATGCCGGTGTTCCCTGATCGAAGGGGGCTGCCGGGATAGTCCAGCGACTGTGTGGCTGACGCGGGCGGGATGCTCCGCTCTTGCGGCTACGGTTTGTGTTGGTATCAGCGGAGTGATGGGCCCTTCGATGTTTCTTGTTTTCTTGCGTTATGCCGCCGTCGGCGTGGCCAATACTGCGCTGCACTGGGCGCTGTTTTTCCTGTTTTTCAGTCTGGGCGACTTGCCGCAGGCATGGTCTAACTTCCTGGCGTTTCTCTGCGCCGCTACCTTTTCTTTTTTCATCAACGCCAGGTTTACGTTCAGGGCGGCATCGACGCGCAGGCGTTATGTGATGTTTGTTGGATTCATGGCAGCGATGAGCTATCTGTTCGGGTATGCCGGTGACGTGTTGCAGGGGCCACCTGTTGCAGTCTTGGCCTTGTTTTCGGGCTTCAGTCTGGTTCTGGGTTTCTTGTTTTCCCGCTTTGTCGTCTTTCGCTAGGGTTCATCGAATGAAAATCTCTTTGGTTGTGCCTGTGTTCAATGAGGAGGATGCCGTTCCTCTGTTCTATCAAACGGTTAGGACAAATGAAGCACTGGCTGGCTGGCAAGTGGAGATAGTGTTCGTCAATGACGGAAGCCATGACGCAACCGAATCCATCGTGTCCGCCCTCGCCATCAGCGATCCACTGGTGTCGTTGGTCAGCTTTACGCGGAACTTCGGGAAAGAGGCTGCCTTGTTTGCTGGTCTGGAGCATGCGACGGGCGATGCGGTGATTCCTATTGATGTGGATCTCCAGGATCCGATCGAAGTGGTGCCCGCGCTATTGGAAAAATGGCAGGCGGGTGCCGATATGGTGCTGGCCAAGCGCCTGGACCGATCCAGTGATGGTTTCTTGAAACGAAAAACGGCCGAATGGTTCTATCGTTTGCACAACAAGATCAGTCACCCAAAAATAGAAGAAAATGTCGGGGATTTCCGCTTGATGTCCCGCGCCTTGGTTGAGCAGATCATTCTTTTGCCGGAACGTAATCTGTTCATGAAGGGTATTTTGTCCTGGATAGGTGGAACGGTCGAAGTCGTCGAATATGTGCGAGCGCCCAGAAGGGCGGGGCAAAGCAAGTTCAATGGCTGGAAATTGTGGAACCTGGGGCTTGAAGGTCTGACGAGCTTTTCTACGCTGCCCATCCGTTTCTGGACCTATCTGGGCCTATGCGTCGCCGGTGGCGCATTTCTCTATGGCTGCTGGAGCATCATCAATAAGTTGTTCCTGGATGATTCGGTGCCCGGTTACTCGTCTCTGATCGTTTCCATTCTTTTTCTTGGGGGCGTTCAGCTGATCGGTATTGGTTTGCTGGGCGAGTATGTGGGACGCATCTACGTTGAGGTCAAGCGACGGCCGCGCTATGTCCTGAAAGGGAAGCGTTAGAGGGAGGTGAAGGATGTCTTCCGGGTGGAAGGGTGTGGGTGGGATGGG
>NZ_CBCSIQ010000034.1:0-36480 GCF_965139615.1 Kerstersia similis | reverse complement strand
GGCAGGCGCCGCCCGCCCGGCCCCTGCCCGCGAGGAAGCGCCTGCGCGCAAAAAAACCGCTGCCAAGCCGCAAGGAGTCAAAGCCCTCAGCAGCTGGGAGCAACGGGAACTGGATGCGCTGCCGGGCCAGATCAGCGAACTGGAAAACGAACAGGAATCCCTGACGGAACAGCTGGCCGACGGCAGCCTGTACCGCGACCAGCCTGCGGAAGTCGTGCGTATTCAGGCACGGCTGGAAGAAATCGAAACGACCATCCTGGAAAAGATGGAACGCTGGGAACAGCTGGAACTGCGCCGCCAGGGTTGAACGGCTGCAGGGCTGCCCTCGTGCAGCCCTGCCCCATCGGCAAGCCGCTGCCAGCCTTTCAACTGGCGCCGATACCGATGCCGTCTATCAGTCCTGCTGCACCGTCCAGCCCAGCGACTCGCCACCCGCCAGCGGCACAATTTCCAGCCCGCCACGCTCCAGACGCTCCGGAATAGGCGTTTCCTGGCGCAACAGCGTCAGGCTACCGGTGTTGCGCGGCAAACCGTAAAAGTCCGCGCCATTGAAACTGGCAAAGGCTTCCAGCTTGTCCAGGCGGCCCATGGCATCGAATGCCGTCGCGTACAGGGCCATGGCATGCAATGCGGTATAGCAGCCGGCGCAGCCACAGGCGTGCTCTTTGAGGCCACGGATGTGGGGTGCGCTGTCCGTGCCCAGGAAGAAGCGCGGATTGCCGCTGGTCGCGGCCTCAACCAGCGCCAGGCGATGGGTTTCACGCTTGAGTACCGGCAGGCAGTAGAAATGCGGGCGCACCCCGCCCAGGAAAATCGCGTTGCGGTTATACAGCAGGTGCTGAGGTGTGATCGTTGCGCCAATCGGGCCTTCCGCCTGCGACACATACGCCACGGCTTCTTTGGTCGTCAGGTGTTCGAACACCACCTTCAGCTCGGGAAACGCCTTGCGCAGCGGAATCATCACGCGGTCGATGAACACGGCTTCCCGGTCGAACAGGTCAATCGCCGGATCGGTCACTTCACCATGCACCAGCAGCGGCAGGCCATGGCGTTGCAAAGCTTCGAGCGCAGGCGCGCAGCGGCCCAGCAAATCCGTTACGCCGGCATCGGAATTGGTAGTGGCGCCCGCCGGATACAGTTTCACCGCTTTGACAAAGCCAGACGCGGCCGCCAGCCGGATTTCCTCGGCGCTTGTATTGTCGGTCAGGTACAGGGTCATCAGCGGGTCGAAACGGCCCGCCATGCCAGCCTGGGCCAAGGCGGCCAGGATGCGCTCGCGGTAGGCGCCGGCCTGCTCCGTCGTGACCACAGGCGGACGCAGATTCGGCATGACAATGGCGCGTGCAAACTGTGCCGCGCTGTCCGGCAAGACAGCACGCAACATGTCGCCGTCACGCAGGTGCAAGTGCCAATCATCAGGACGCGTGATGGTAAGACGAGTCACTGCGCTGGCCGGCGTATTGCCGCTAGAAGTATTTACCGCTGTCACAACCGTTCCCCTGACAGAAAGAAAAACGCCATGGAAAGGCATGGCCCGGCTGCCATTGTAAAAGTGAATGGCAGCCGGTGGTCAGCGTCTTGCCTGCTGCCGGGCGTCGGGCTCGGAGCTGCACCGTCCGACGAGGGGCTCAATGCGACACAGCGCTCCCGTAGGTTTCGGCAAAATAGGCCACAATGCCGTCCTTGCCCGCCACCAGGGCGCGCCCTTCATGTTCGCCCGTGACCTGCGACGAATGGCTGGCGCCAGGCAGCACCAGCAACGGCAGGCCTTGATTGGCCTCGCCCGCCAGCTCGACCACAGCCGGGCGCGGACGCTCGAAACCGACATAACGGACCTCCACCTGCTCGCGCAACTGCGGGTAGTAGCTCAGCACGCCTTCAACGAAAGCGCCCGCCGGGCAGAAAAAGCGGGTACCGGGATGCTTGGCATCCGTGAAGCCGGGTTCAAGCAGAAACAAAACGGGTTTGGACATCAATCGCTCCATGTCAGAACAGGAAAAAACCATCCGGCCGCTCAGGCCGCCTGGAGAATGTCGGCCGCGTGCCAGGCATCCAGACGGCGGCGGGCATCGGGCCGCGGCACTGCGGCAATCAGCGCACGGGTATAGGCATGCGTCGGCGCTTCCCAGATTTGCCGCCGATCGCCCGACTCGACAATCCGCCCCTGGTGCATCACCAGCACCTGGTCGGCGATATAGCGCACGACCGAAAGATCATGGGAAATAAACAGATAGGACAGGCCGAACTCTTCTTTCAGCTCGACCAGCAGGTTGAGAATCTGCGCCTGGATCGACACATCCAGCGCCGAGACCGGCTCATCCAGGATGACCAGCGCCGGGCGCACGATCAGGGCACGTGCAATCCCGATACGCTGGCGCTGCCCGCCGGAAAACTCATGCGGGAAACGACTGGCAGCCGAGGCCGGCAGCCCTACCCGGTCCAGGGTCGCCGCAATGCGCTGACGACGGGCCTGCCGGTCTTTTTCCCCATGTACCGCCAGCACGGCATCCAGCGTATCGAACACGCTGCGGCGCGGGTTGAGCGATGCATAGGGATCCTGGAACACCATTTGAATGCGCTTGCGCCAGGGCTTGAGCTGCTTCTCCGTCAAAGGGGCCAGATCCGTGCCTTCAAACAGGATGCGGCCGCCCGACGATGGGATCAGCTTGAGCAAGGTCCGCGACAAAGAAGACTTGCCGCAACCGGATTCGCCCACCAGGCCCAGCGTCTGACCCGGTTCGATATCGAAGGACACGCCATCTACCGCATGGAACAGCCCGCCCTCACGCCTGCGATAGCTGGTGCGCAGGGCTTGCACCGATAGCAATGGCTCCTGCCGGGCGCCCGCTTCCTGCACGGCACGCGGCGGCGCCGTCGGCGTGATCAACTGAAAACCGGGTGCGCCGGTGTGCGGGTCAGCCAGCCGATGAATCTCGGGCAAGCGCCCGCCGCTGTAATGCAGATCCTTGCCGGCATGCAAGGACGCCCCCAGCAAACCCTGCGCATAGGGGTGGCCGGGCTGCTCGAACAGCTGCAACGCCGGTGCTTCCTCGACTTTCTCGCCATCGAGCATCACCAGCACCCGGTCGGCCCACTGCGACACCACGCCCAGATCATGGGTAATGATCAGCAGCCCCATCGACAGATCCCGCCGCAATTGATCGAGCAGCGCCAGAATGCGCGACTGCACCGTCACATCCAGGGCCGTTGTCGGTTCATCGGCAATCAGCAGGCGCGGCTGGCAAGCCACCGCCATGGCGATCATGACCCGCTGGCGCTGGCCGCCGGACAAATGGTGGGGATAATCGTCGATGCGCCGCTGCGGCTCCGGGATACGTACCAGGTCCAGCATTTCCAGCGTGCGCTGACGCGCCGCCGCCCGCGACAGGCCCTGGTGCAGCCTGATGCTTTCGGCAATCTGGCTGCCAATGGTATGGACGGGATTGAGCGACGTCATGGGCTCCTGAAAGATCATCGCTATGTCGCTGCCGCGCAGACGACGCAGCTGCGGCAAGGGCATCTGTAAAATGTCCTGCCCATCGAACAGCACCCGCCCGCTCAATTCGGCCTCGGGCGCCAGCAGTCGCAGCAAGGCCAGCGCCGTCGTGGATTTGCCGCAACCGGACTCTCCCACCAACGCGACGGTCTCGCCGCTGGCGATGGAAAAATCCAGGTTCCGAACGGCGTGATGATGCCCGCCACGGCTGCGGAACCGTACATTGAGCTGCTGCACCTCCAGCAAAGGTGCGGCAGCCGCTGAAGCAAGCGTATGGGTCATGAGCGGCCTCGCAGACGGGGGTTGAATGCATCATTGATGCCATCGCCGACCAGATTGAGCGAGAGCACCGTCAAAATGATTGCCACGCCCGGAACGGCAGTCAAATACCAGGCCGTGCGCAGCATTTCGCGCCCTTCCCCTATCATGCCGCCCCAGGAAACGACATTGGGGTCGCCCATGCCCAGGAACGACAGGGCCGACTCCATCAGGATGGCAGTGGCGACCAGCACTGATGTCGTCACCACGACCGGCGGCAGCGCATTGGGGAGGATTTCACGAAAAATGATCCAGGCATCGCCAAACCCCTGGCTGCGTGCCGCCAGCACGAACTCGGCCTCGCGCAGCGCGCGGAACTCGGCCCGCACCAGGCGCGCGATCACCGGCCAGGAGGCAGCGCCGATGGCGAAGACAATGACCTTGACGGAAGGCTGCCCGATCGCCACGATCACGATCACCAGCAGGAAAGTCGGAATGGTCTGGATCATTTCGGTCAGGCGCACCAGCAGATCATCTACCCAGCCGCTGAAATACCCGCCTACTGCGCCAATCAGTACGCCAATGGACAAGGCAATGCCTGCCGCTACCGCACCGACCGACAGGGAAACGCGGGCGCCATGCGCCAGGCCGGCAGCAACATCGCGCCCCAGGGAGTCTGTTCCCAGCAAGTAGCCCGCCTCTTGCCCTGGCCATTGCAAAGGCATGGCGACCATATCCAGCGGATCCCCCGGAAACAGCACATTGGCCAACAAGGCCACCAGCGTCACGGCCAGCAACAGGCACAGGCCCGCCAACGCCGAAGGATTGCGCAGCAAGGCACGCCAGGCGGCATGACGTGCCGGCGCGGGCAGCACCGCCAGCGCCGCCAGCCCCTGCGGCTTGAGTGCATCGGCCGCCAAGGCCAGCGGCTCGCCCGGCCCGGCAGGCGCCGCAGCGGAAGAAAGACGATGATTCATAGCAAAACCCCTGCCCGGCCAGACACCGGGCCAATGCACATGCCGGGACAAATCAACGCACCTGAATGCGAGGATCCAGCCAGGCATGCAATAGATCAACCAACATATTGGCAACGATCACCAGCAGCGAAGACAGGAACAGAATGCCCAGCAGCACGGAGTAATCCCGCGCCAGCACCGATTCCAGCGCCAGCCGGCCCAGCCCTGGCCAGCTGTAAACGGTTTCAATCACCGTCGCGCCCCCCAGCAGGGCGCCGAAGTGCATGCCGGCGACCGTCGTCACGGGAATCAGCGCGTTGCGCAGTACGTGTCGAAACGTGATGGCCGCAGGCGCCAGGCCTTTGGCTTCAGCGGTACGCACATAATCCTGGCGGTTCACTTCCAGCATGGAAGAACGCGTCAAGCGGGAAAAAATGGCGACAAAAAACCCTGCCGTCGCCAAAGCCGGCAACACCAGATGCCGGGCGCTATCCACGGCAGCCGGCCAGCCTGTCAGGCCCGCGCCGATGGTGTGATTCCCCCCGGTGGGCAGCCAGCCCAGCTTGACCGAACACAGCACGATCGCCATCAGGCCCAGCCAGAAGCCCGGCGTCGAATACAGCAACAGCGCCAGGACCGACAGCACCCGGTCATGCCACTTGCCGGCCTTGACCGACATCAGAACGCCCAGCAACACGCCCACCAGCATGGCCAGGCCCAACGCCGTCCCCATCAGCAGCAGGGTATTGCCCATGCGATCAAAAATCAGCGTCGTCACTGCCATGTTGTGACGCGGCGAGACACCCAGATCCAGATGGGCCAGCCCGGACAGGTACTCGCCCAGACGCTGCAGCATGGGCAGGTCCAGGCCGAAATGCTGGCGCAGCTGCGCCATGCTCTCTGCCGTGGCCGCCCCCGACTCCGCCGCGATCACATCGGCCGCATCCCCAGGCACCAGCTCCATCAAAATGAAGTTCAGAATCACAATGCCCAGCACCGTGGGCACGGCCTGCCAGGCATTGCGCCGCAATGTCGCAATCACGCGCGACCACGCGCCTGCATGGTTCATCGTCATTTCCCCATGTGTCCGGCCAGTCCAACCCTAGGGCTGGCTGAAATAGGCGTCAGCAAAACTGGCCCGTGTACCACCGGCATAGCGGCCCCAGTCATGCAGATTGCGCGCGGCAATCGTCACGTTCGGATTGGCACCCAGCTCAATCGACGGCACATCGTCATGCACGACCTGCTGAAACTGGAAAAACAAATCGCGGCGACGCTCCGGGTCGGCCTCGGATGCGGCCGCTTCCAGCAGTTGATCCGCCTGAGCGCTGACATAGTGCGGCGCATTGGAGAACGGCAAACCCACCTTGAAATTCTTGGACCAGAACACCCGCTGCACGCCGATGGTCGGATCAAAAATGTTGGTCAGGTTTTCCAGCGTGATATCAAAAGCACGGTCGGTATAGACACGCGTCACATACGTCGCAAAATCCAGCGTCTGCAGATCGGCGTCGATTCCGATGCGGGCCAGCGATTGCTTGACGAAGTCCGCGGCACGCTTATCCTGGAACGGGTTGTTGAGCAGGCGCACGGAAAAACGTTTGCCATCGGCCCCACGAGGGTAGCCGGCAGCGTCCAGGGCGGCTTCGGCAGCCTTGGGATCATAGGGATACGGCTTGATCGCCGGGTTGTGGAACGGCGACGCCACCCCGATGGGCGAGGCCGAGGGCACACCGTAGCCATACCAGACCGTGCGCGCAAACGCATCCAGATTCAGGGCCTGGGCCACCGCCTGCCGCACCTCGCGCTGCTTGAACGGCTCGGAATCGAGATTGAAGTAAATCTGCTGGTGATCGCCCACATACGGCCAGGCCGTGATGTCCACAACCACCTGGGGCAGCTTCTGGAAGCGCTCGATATCCGACAGCGGAATCACCTTGTTGCCCAGCTGTACCTCGCCGGACTCCAGCGCGGCAGCGCGTGCGGCCGCCTCGGGAATGAAGCGGGCCACGATGCCGTCCAGATAGGGTTTGGGCGCATCCCAGTAGTCAGGATTGCGCGCCAGGCTCACATGGCTGCCGCGCACCCACTCCTTGAACACAAACGGCCCGGTGCCCACCGGCGCATTGTTGAACGGATTGCTGGCCACCTCCTTGCCTTCATACAGATGCTTGGGAATGATGGGCGATTCCGCGGCATCCAGCGCCGTCAGCAAATACGGCGCCGGTTTCGCCAAATGCAGCACGACGGTGTGGGCATCGGGCGTGTCGATGCTGCTGACATTGGCAAACGTCACCCGCCCGCGCGGATGCACTTCCTTGAGCGTCTGGATCGAAAACGCCACATCATCCGCAGTGAAATCCTTGCCGTCATGCCACTTCACCCCTTCGCGCAGCTTGAAGGTGTATGTCAGGCCATCCGGGGCCACCTCCCAGCCGGTGGCCAAGGCAGCCACTGGCTGCAGCTGGGTGTCGTAGTTCAACAGCCCTTCGACCACCTTGGGGCCCAGCTCGGTGCTGCCTCCCGCCGTCGTCGTCAACGGCACGAACACTGCCGGCTCCGGCGTCACGATCCAGGTCAGCGTTCCACCGTGACGCGCCTGCGGCGTGGCCGAGGGCTCCGCCTGCCCCACCACAGGCAGCACCGCCGTCAACATCAATGCCGCCGTCAGGACGGCACGCAGACCGCGCCGCAGCAGCGGCCGGCGTGCGCCGGGCAGGGAGATCGAATCAAAATATCGGGAATCCATATGGTGCACCCTATTTCTCAGGAAAAATTAACCGTGACCCACACGGCACCGGCCTGTTCTCGCCACCACGGCAAGCACTGCACTATCCAGTGCGCCCCGGACACCGGGACGCCACCCCGCCCGCTGGCAACCCTCATTCGCGCTCCAGGTACACGTGCGCGAAATTGCCGGCAATGCCCTCGCCGGTCACGGCATAGTCCTTGACGCGTTGGCTCGCCACGGTAATGTTGGGCGGCGCGCCCAGTTCAATCGAAGCGACATCCTCGCTCACCAACTGCTGGAACTGCCGGAAGAATTCGCGCCGCCTGGCCGGGTCCGGCTCCACAGCGGCTGCCTCCAGGGCGGCATCGACAGCCGGGTTTTGATAATGCGGCGTATGCGTGAACGGCACGCCAGCCTGGAAGTTCTTGGACCAGAACACCCGCTGCACACCGATGGTGGGATCAAAGACATTGGCCAGCGATTCCAGGGTCAGATCGAAATCACGATCGGTATAGACCTGCCTGGCATACGCCGCGAAATCATTGGTCACTACCGTGGCATCTATGCCGGCGCGTGCCAGCGACTGACGCACAAAGCCTGCGGCACGCGGATCCTGGAATGGCGTGATGAGCAGCTTGAGCTTCAGGCGGACGCCCTTGGCATCCTTGGGGTAGCCAGCGGCGTCCAGCAGACGATTGGCTTCTGCCACGTCATACGGCACGGGCTTGATGCTGTCATCGTGGAATGCCGTCAGCAGCTTGCCGATGGGCGAGGCCGAGGGCTGCCCGTAGCCATACCAGATCAGGCGCTGGAAGGCGTCCAGATCCAGCGTAGCGGCGATGGCCTGCCGCACGCGCCGATCCTGCAACACGGGCCGGTCGAAATTGAAGTACATCTGCAGGTGCGTCCCCGCATACGGCCAGTGACGGGTATCGACCTGCAAACCGTCAATGGCCTGGAAACGTGCAATGTCCGACAAGGGAATGGGACGATCGCCACCGAGCAGGACTTCACCGGATTCCAGCGCAGCGGCGCGCGCTGCCGCGTCAGGAATGGCACGAACCACGATGCGGTCCAGGTAGGGGCGCGGCGTATCCCAGTAGTCCGGGTTGCGTTCGAGCACGATATGGCTACCCTTGACCCACTCCTTGAACCGGAAAGGGCCGGTGCCGACCGGCGCCTGATTGGCCGGATTGGTGGCCACTTCCGTCCCGGCGTAGAGATGCTTGGGCACGATCGGAGACTCCGATGCCGCCAGTGCCGTCAGCAGGTAAGGCGCGGGCTTGCTCAGGATCAGAACCACCTGGTGCGGGGTCGGCGTCTGGATCTCCGTCACGCTGCCGAAGGTAGTGCGGCCGCGAGGATGAAACTGGCGCAGCGCATCAATGGAAAACGCGACATCCTCAGCGGTGAAATCCTTGCCGTCATGCCACTTCACCCCTTCGCGCAAATCGAAGGTATAGCGCAAGCCATCCGGGCTGACCGCCCAGCCCGTCGCCAATTGCGGCAAAGGCTTCAGATCAAAATCGTAGGTCAGCAGGCCTTCGACGATCTTCGGGCCGATCCGCTGATTGCCATGCTCGGTGGTCGTCAGCGGCACCAGGCTGCTGGAAGGTTCGGGAAACACAGACCATGTCAGGGTACCGCCCTGCACCGGCCCGGCCACGGCCGCGCTGCTGCCCAACGCCCAACCCAGCACCAAGGCAACCGTGCCGCGCCGCCACCCAGCGACCGGCAGCCGCGTACGAAATTGCGGCCAGCGCACCGCATCAAACAAAGACCATGCATTCATCAGATAAGCGCTCAAAAAGTGAGTCTGCCTGCCCCGGTGCCTCAGAACACGCGGGCAGAAGTCAGCACCGTCGTGGTGCCGTTGAGGTGGTAATCGCCCAGCACCCGCAACTTATGCTGCAAGGGGTTATGGCTGAAAATGGTGCGCAGGTTGCGCCAGTGCCGATCCAGCAGCAGGCTCGCGGAGGTCGCAGAAGCGCCGCCAGCCTCGAACAATTGCTCGGCTGCCTGCAAAGCCAGGCGACTGACAATCCATTGCGTTTTGGCCGTCGCCAGCGCCCCTTCCAGCACGATGTCCTCAGCATCCGGAGACTGCCTGCGCACGGCCTGCGCGCCGCGCTCCAGCACCCTGGCGTTGTCGAATACCAGGGTGTCGATGGCATGGCTGGCGGCAGCGATGCCACCCACCACGTTCTGAATAAAGGGGTCGTCACGCGCCTGATCAACATTGCTGTGCAGCGTCGAGCGGCCTTTGTCGCGCACGTACTGGCCGATATCCCGCAACAGCGCCCGCACGATACCGGCTGCGGTGGCAACCAGAATCAGCTGCCGCCAGGCCGAGGTATGGCGGCTGGCCAGACCCAGCTCAATGGTGGACACCGGCAGCAGTTCTTCCGGCTCCACCCGGACATGATGAAAAACCAGGCTGCCGCTGGCGGTCAGCCTTTGCCCCATGCCGTCCCAATCGTCCACGACCTCCAGCCCGGCGCGCGACAGCGGCAAGACCACCGTGACGTTCTTGCCCGACTCATCCAGTACCGTAATGGCGGCATAGTCGGCATAGGCCGTACCCGTCGAGTAGAACTTGCGGCCATTCAGTCGATAGTGCCCGTCCTCGCGCGTCAGCGGCGTTGTGACGATGCCCGGCTTGGCGGTGCCGGCTTCCGTCGATGCGCCGCCAAACAGTTTGCCTGCCAGCACGCGCTCGACCTGACGCCGGTGAAAGTCCGTCAAGGGCACCGTCCGCCACAATGCCGTCAAATTGAAATGCAGGCGCAAGGCATGCGGCACATTGGAATCCGCCTCGGCCAGCTGCACCAGCAGTTGCGTCACATCCTCCAGCGTGCCACCCGGCCCGCCCAGCTCAACAGGCACCAGCAAGGTGCCCAGCCCCAGTTCGCGCACCCGGTCAAAGGCCCAGAAGGGCAATTCGCGCTTGCGCTCACGGTGCAGCGCCTGCTCGCGCAGCGCGTCGGCCAATAGCGGCACCTGCGCCAGTATTTGCGCCCGGTCCCAGCGCGGCAGGGCAGGCGCTGGCGCCGGGGTCGAATCAAGGACCGGCCCATCGGCAAGAACCGCCACGGCGTGATCGCTCATGGCTGCCCCCCGACCCCTGCAGACGCGGACAGCACCCGCGGCACGCGGCCTTCCACCGGATACCCAGGATCGGTAAACCCTGGCGTGGACGGGTGGCCTGCCGCCACCAGCCGATCAACCAGCGCCTCATCCTCAGGCGTGAACGTGTAGGACAAGGCACGCACATACCCTTCCCATTGCTCCAGCGTCCGGGGTCCGGCAATCGCGGCGGTAATGAGGCGGTTGTTCAAGACCCAACCCAAGGCGAATGCCACCGGATCCACACCACGGGCCGCGATATGACGGCGGATTTCCCTGGCGATATCCACAGACTCCTGGCGCCATTCCGTTTCCAGCAAACGCTTGTCCTGGCGGGCGGCGCGCGACCCTTCCAGCGGCGTATCGACGCTGTCGTACTTGGCCGTCAGCACCCCCCGAGCCAGCGGGCTGTAGGACACCACGCCCAGGCCATAGGCGTGGGCAGCGGGCAATTGCTCGGCCTCGGCAGTGCGGTTGACCAGGTTGTAGAGCGGCTGGCTCGCCACCGGACGATCTATCCCTTCCGCATCGGCCAGATGCGCCACCTCGGCAATCCGCCAGCCACGGAAATTGGATACGCCAAAGTAGCGGATCTTCCCGGCGCGGATCAGATCGCCGATCGCCCGCACGGCTTCACCGAGCGGCGCATCAAAATCCGCGCGGTGGAAATACAGGATGTCGATGTAATCCGTGTTCAGGCGGCGCAAGCTGCCTTCTACCGCTTCAATGATCCATTTGCGCGAACTGCCGCGACGGTTCGGGCCTGTAGCTATCCCTGCACCCAAGGGGTTGCCGAACTTGGTAGCCAGCACCCAATCGTCGCGATCGTGGCGGATCGCACGCCCTACCACCTGCTCGGTGACGCCTTTCTGATAGACATCGGCCGTATCAAGAAAGTTAATGCCCTGCGCCTTGGCGCGCGCAATGATCTCATGCGAAGTGGCCTCATCCGTCGGACCACCGAACATCATCGTCCCCAATGCGAGACGGGAAACCTGCAAGGCACTCTGGCCCAAATAGCGATAGCTCATATTAATTTCAGTATTGGATATATCGGTTATCTGGATTGAGGCAAAACAATCCAGGCGCACCTATTGGCCAGCTCATTCCGAACACACGCACATCATTGATAAAAAACCAGGCACCGGGATATCAAACCCATGCCCATACCTATACGGGACACCGGTATCGGCCGGCAGCATCGCGGTTGCCATTCATCTTTTTCATACTGCAATGCGGAATCTTTCCGGTCAAAGATACATATCTAATTAATTAATTCATTCACCGCAGACACCGTCTCCGACCCCCGCCAGCCTTGGTATGTATTTCCCTGGTTATTTAAGAAGATGAATTACTTGTTTGACCTCCGCCCCGCTGCATTTTGACAATGGCCGGATAGCGGCAATTAACGCCAATTGCAAATGGGCCAAAAAAACGCCCGATATGGTCTGTGCGCGTCGCGCCTTTACTCTCGTCCGGAACGATCCATGCCCCATGCCCCGCTCGCCAGCGACCCGCCGCAGCAAACGCATCTTCCTGCACCGGCAGACCACCCTCTCAGCCCTTATGCGCAAGCGCTGCGCCAACCCGTGCTGCTCGGCCTGTTCCTGCCCATCCAGGCGGGCGGCTGGAGCGCCTCGACGCTGCCGCGCACCACTGACTGGCGCTGGGAATACAACCGCGACCTGGTCTTGCATGCCGAAGCACTGGGCTTCGATCTGGTGTTTGCCTTGTCCCAGTGGCTGCCCAAGGGGGGTTACGGCGGCGTCCTCGATGGCACGGCACTGGATTCCTTTCAAACCACGGCCGCCCTGACGGCGATCACCCGGCGCATTCTGCTGATCTCGACCATTCATGTGCTCTACGGTCCGTTACACCCGCTGCACCTGGCCAAATGGGGCGCCACGCTCGACCATATTTCCGGTGGCCGCTGGGGCATCAATGTGGTCACCGGGCACCGTGCGGTTGAACATGAGGCCTTCGGCCGGCCCCGCATTGAGCACGACCAGCGCTATGCCCTGGCAGCCGAATTCACCGACGCCCTGCAGCAGCTATGGCATCGCGACGAACCCTATTCCTTCTCCGGTGCTTCGCCCTGGTCGTTGCAAGAGGCCTACGTCACGCCCAAACCCATTTACCACCGGCCGCTGCTGGTCAGCGCCACAGGCTCAGACGCAGGCATCGAATACGCCGCGCGTTACTCGGATATCGTCTTTATCTCCAGTCCCGGCGCCTCGGATTTCAAGAGCGCCATCGAAGTGCTGCCGGCGCACATTGCCCGCATCAAGGCGGCGGCTCGCGCCCAGGGACGCGAAATACGGACGCTGCTCAACCCCATGGTCATCAGCCGTCCTGACGAACGCAGCACCCGGGCCTATTACGATGCCATCGTCGCGCACCAGGACTTCCGCACTCCCGCAGCCTTTCAAACCCTCAATAGCGACGCTCATGCCTGGAAAGGCCGGGAAGGCATAGATCCGCCCAGCCGGCGGGCGATTGGCGGCAACATCGAAGTTGTAGGCACGCCTGAACAAGTCGTCGCGCAGTTCCTCGCACTCAAGCGCGCTGGCGTAGATGGCCTGCAACTCAGTTTTTATGATTTCAAACCTGATCTGGCATTTTTCGGCAGCGACATCCTGCCCTTGATGAAAGAAGCCGGCCTGCGCCTGTGAGGCGCGCCCTGCCGCCCAGCGCGTTTTCCCTCTTCATGGAGCTTGCGTGACCAGCAACATCCTCGCCCGGGCCAAGCGGCCGGCCGATATCCCCCAGACACCTGCCACGCCTCCTGCTCCGCCAGAGACTGAAGCCAGCCTGCTGGCGCATGCGCACGAACTGGCACGTGAATTCGCGCAACAGGCAGCGGATCACGACCGCACTGGCGCCGTCCCCGCCGATCAGATTGCGGCCTTGTTCCGCCGCGGGCTGCTGCGCCTGACCATTGCCCGCCGCGATGGCGGGCACGGCGCCGGATTGCCCCTGGCGCGACGCATCGTACAGACCCTGGCCGAAGGCGATCCCTCCGTGGCACTGATCGTTGCCATGCACTATAGCTACCATGCGGGCATCGCACGCGCGCGGCGGAAACTCCCCGGCGCGCAGTCATGGCCGGAGGCCCTGGCCCGCACCCTCATCCAGGATGCCCTGCAAGCGCCGGCACTGATCAATGCCATCCAGGTCGAACCCGAGCTGGGCTCGCCTTCATTCGGCGGCCTGCCCAAGACCATCGCCAGGCAGGAAGGCCGGCATTGGCGGATTACCGGCCACAAGCGCTATGCCACTGGCTCCCACCTGCTGTCCTGGCTGGCAGTACTGGCGATGACCGATGAAGCCAGCCCACGTATCGGGGTGTTTCTGGTGCCACGCCAGACGCCGGGCGTACACATTATTGAAACCTGGAACCCGCTGGGCATGCGGGCCACCGCCAGCCACGACATCCAGTTCCAGGACGTCGCCATTCCCTTGAATCAGGTGATAGAGCTGCATGAGGCCAGCCAGGGGCTGCGCCGCGACCCGCAAACGCTATCCTGGTATTTCAGCCTGATTGCCTCGGTGTACACCGGTGCCGCCCAGTCCGCGCAGGACTGGCTCACCCAGTTCCTGACGCAACGTCGTCCCAGCGCCTTGGCGGGAGGCAGCCTGGCCGACCTGCCGACCGTGCAGGATACGGTAGGACGGATACAGCTCTGGCTGGATGCCAGTAACGCCCTGCTGGATCACCATGCCGACGCCTATGACCAGGGCGCCGCCGACGCCGCCGCGCTCGGTGCCGTCGCCAAATACACGGCCGTGGAAAATGCGGTGCAGGCCACGGCCCTGGCCTTGGAACTGGCAGGCAATCATGGCCTGAGCCGGGACAACCCGCTGGAACGGCATTATCGCGACACGCAATGCGCGCGCATTCATTCACCCCCCAATCCCTTGCTGCGGGGCAACGCAGGCCGGGCTATCCTGCAAAAAGCCAGTGCCGGCAGCAGCGCCCCGCGCCCGCCAGCCTGATCCGTGCCCGTCGGCGCACTGCGATTGTTCGGGCCGCGCGCCGGCGGTGCTGCGGAGCGCGCCCGCCCCCTGCCGGCTCCTGGCTTTTTTTGTCTTTCGGGCCAAGACAAGTTATGCTGCCGCCGCTACACCTTTTCAACCCATCAAGCAGGAGTGCCTACGATGGCAAAAGCCCCCGCCGCAGCCGAGCGCAAACCCAATGCAGCCTTCATGAAGCCGCTGACCCCCAGCCCTATCCTGGCTGCCGTCATCGGTGCGGATCCGCTGCCGCGCACGGAAGTCACCAAGAAGATCTGGGAATACATCAAGAAACACGACCTGCAAGACGCCGCCAACCGCCGCAACATCAATGCCGACGACAAGCTGCGCCCGCTGTTCGGCAAGGATCAGGTTTCGATGTTCGAACTGACCAAGCTGGTCAACGCTCACCTGAAATAATCAGGCAGCCACATCCGCCAGGGAGGCCCGGCCGGCAGCTTGCCAGCCCGAGATGCCTTCCCCGGCCCATGGCCCGGCACGAGCCGGCAGCCAGAAAATCGGACGCCCATGCATGCGTCCTTTTTTACGTCTTTTTTCAGCCCGACGCGCCACGCGCCCGGGCGGCAAGCACACCTGCTGCCAGGCTTGCCACCCCCACCGGCTACGGGCGCCCCCTAGGCGCGATAGGCCAATCCGTCGAGCGCCAGCCCAGGCTGGCGGCCCAGCATCATGTCCGCGACCACGCGCGCGCTGCCATGGGCCAGCGTCCAGCCCAGTGCGCCTTGCCCCACGTTGATGAACACATTGGATACCGGTGTCGCACCCAGGATAGGCGTGCCCTTGGGCGTGGCCGGGCGCAGGCCGGCCCAAGGTTCGCATGGCGCGGCCGGGTCAGCCGGCAGCCAGGGCGCCGCAGCAGCCTGCGCCTCACGGCGCAGCAGCGCTACCCGGGCCGGGTCCAGACGGGTATCCTGGCCCACGATGTCCACCAGCCCGGCGATGCGCAGGCCACGGCCGGCCAAAGGCGCATAAACGGTTTTCTTGGCCAGGTCGGTGATGTTCAAGGCCGGCATCGCCGCCGATTCCGGCACGGTCAGGCTATAGCCCTTGAGCGGATAGACCGGCAGATCCAGGCCGATCTTCGCGCCCAATGAGGCGCTCTGCGCCCCGCAGGCGATCACAAAGGCATCGCCCTCGACTTCCCCCTGCGCGCCATAGACCGCATGGGCGCCCGCCCCTGGGCGACGACGCCAGCCTTCAACCTGGAAACCATAATGAAACGTTACGCCCGCCTGTTGCAACAGCTGCTGCAAACCGACGCAGAATGCGTGGCAATCGCCGACTTCCTCGCTGGGCGTCAGCACCCCGCCCACCATGCGCCGCCCCATCCCGCAATCAGGATGCGCCAAGGCAGGCTCAACATCCATGCAGGCCTGTGCATCCAGCACCTGCTGTTCGCACCCCAGGGGCGCCTGCAGCGCCACTTGGCGGCGCGCCCCTTCCAGGGCGGCGGCATCGGAATAAACGACCAGCTTGCCGTTGCGGCGATAGGAAAAAGACAAAGCCCGGCCTTCCGGTGTCTCCAGAAAGTCATGCATCAAATCGCGGCTATAGAACGCCAGCCGCAGCAGGCGTTCCGTCGTTGCCTGGCTTTGCCGCGCATTGCAGGCCGCCGCGAATTGCATCAGCCAGCGCCACTGGCGCCAATCGGCACGTGGCCGCCAGCGCAGCGGCGAGGCCGGATTGAACAACCAGGTCACGGCCTGCCCCAGCACGCCTGGCCCGGCCAGCGGCGCGACATAGCTATAGGAGAGCTGCGCGCCATTGCCATGGCTGGCGCCCATGGCGGGCGCCTGGGCCTGGTCCAGCACCGTCACCGCCAGGCCTTCCTGGCGCAGATACCACGCCGTGAGCAAGCCTGTAATGCCGGAGCCCAGCACCACTGCATGACGCAAGCCGGGCCGGACTGCCGCCCCTTGCTGTTCCGATGAGGCCTGCCGGCCTTGTGTACTGACTGACGCCACCTTCATTCCCCTCGCCTTGGTATTGCCTGATGCTCCGCCAGCGCGCCAACCGCCGCTGCGGCACCTGTTGCCTGACGCCTGCGCCAGCCGCTTCCGTATCGGGAAACGACCTGGAATCGCTGCGTTTCCAGGACTGTTCCCTGACAGTCTCGGCAGACCTCGAAAAAATACAGGTATGCAAAGTTTCCGTCACCGCGCCACCTGCTGTCCAACAAAATAAAAGTACCCCCCTTTGCATTTTTTCGATACCCTTGCCGCATCCCTGTGCTGCCCGCCCCTGGCCCCGGAGTCCCATGAAACATCCTACGCAGCGTCTGCTGCCTGCGACCGTCAACCTCAATACCTTTGAAGTCATTGCCCGGCGCGGCAGCATTACCGCAGCGGCACAGGATCTGGGGCTGACCCAGAGCGCCGTCAGCCGCCAGCTGACCGACCTGGAAAATTTTGTTGGCGCCGCCCTGTGCCTGCGTACCCCGACCGGACTGGCGCTGACGGAAGCCGGCGCCAGCTACCTGCGACGCATCCGCTACCTGCTGGATGAACTGGAATCCGCGTCAATCGCCGTCGCCACCCGGTCTGTACCCGATACCGTCATCCGGATTTCCGTCCCAACGACGTTCGGCACACTGTGGGCCATGCCCCGGCTCAGCCAGTTCGCGCTCGCCCACCCGGCTATCCAGTTGGACGTCGTCACGCATGTCGGGCCCATCTCGGTTCGAGATTCGGTGCTGGACGCAGCCATCGTGCATTGCGAGGGCCCGGAACCCGGCTGTGTCGGCGATATGCTGGCCCCCCTGATTTCCTGGCCCATGGCCGCCCCGGCGCTATGCCCCCAGGCGCCGCTCGCTCCCGAGCGGATGGCCGGGCTGCCGCTCCTGCACCTGACATCGGCGCCCAACGCCTGGCCAGCCTACCTGCGCCAGCTCGGGCAACGTATCGAAGTCCCCGCGCCCGGCGCACACTACAGCCTGCTGACGCTGTCCATTACCGCGACCGAAGCCGGTCTGGGCGCCGCGCTGCTGCCCGAGTACGTCGCCGGAGACGCCTTGCGCGCCGGCCGGCTGGTGCGTCTGCACGATGAACCCTTTGCATCGCCGAGGGACTACTTTTTCATTTCAACGGAAGAACGCGCGCATAGCCCGGCCATCCAGGCCTTGCGCCAATGGCTGACTGCCGACACGACTGCCGGCACGGTGGTCTGAGCGCTCCGTCATCCGCCGCCGGCCTATGACGGCAAGCGGCAGCCCACCGGCAAGGTGGCCCGGCGCACCTGTTTCCGGATGGCATCGGCCAAGGCCTGGGCGGCGGGTGTCGGCGCGTGCTCTTCGTGGAACATCAGGCACAGCATGCGCACCACCGTCGGTTCGCGCAGCAAGGCATAGGCCAGGCCCGGCGCCATCACACGCTTGGCGGCCAGCGCCGGCAGCACGGCAATGGCCAGTCCGCTTTGCACGATGGCGGCCTGCGACGTCGTGCTGGACGCCTCGTAAAACGGCGCAGCCGCCTCGATGGGCAGATCGGCGCGAGATTGCAGCAAGGCCATGATGCCGGTTTCATCCACCACCCCCACCAGCTTGCGCCCGACCAGCGTTTCCCAGGACACCGTTCCTGCCGCGTCAGGGCGGATCTCAGGGTCATCACTGCGGAACAACACGCCGAAGGTATCTTCCAGCAAGGGTTCGCACTCCAGGCCGTGAACATCAGCCCAGCGGCTCGTCAAGCCGAAGTCCACGCTGCCGGCCACCACCTGCCGCTGGATGCGGCCGGAATTGTCATCGCGCAGATACAGCCTGATTCCCGGATAGCGCGCGGCAAATGCCGCGGCCGCCGGTGCAATCAGCTCGGTAATGGCCGACGGCGCCGCCGCCACCCCGACCCGCCCGCGTTCCAGCGCGCCATAACGCACCACATCTTCGATGGCACCGTCGAAATCCGCCAGCAGGCGTGTCACCCGAGGCAGGAACTCCTGGCCCACCTGCGTCAGCGCCACGCGCCGGCTGGTACGTGAAAACAGCTGGGTTCCGAGCGCGGACTCCAGCTGCCGGATCAAGCCCGTCACCGATGACTGGGTTTGGAACAAGCGATGCGCCGCATGCGTGAAGCTGGCCTCCTGGGCAACCGCGACAAAAGCATTGAGATGCTTCAGCGTAATGTGCTTGGGCAGTCGATTCATAACAAATCCTGATCAATGCATTAACTAAAAGGATTTTTCAGATGGATGATGCCTTTGGATAATAAAGCCAGCCCATTCCGTCCAGGAAGGGTTCAGGAGGAAGACATGCAGAAAAATACCCGGGAACTCGATCTCAAGATCACCGATGGCTGGCTGATAGACGGCACAGGCGCCGAACGCCGCCGCGCCGATATCGGCATTCTTGATGGCCGGGTGGCCGCCATCGGCGATCTGAGCCAGGCCCGCGCGCACCAAACGGTCAGCGCCGCCGGGCATATTGTTGCACCGGGTTTTATCGACACCCACGGCCATGATGATCTCATGTTCGTTGAAAAGCCACAGCTGGACTGGAAAACCAGCCAGGGCATCACCACCGTGGTCGTCGGCAATTGCGGCGTCAGCGCATCGCCCGCGCCGATGCCGGGCAATACGGCAGCCGCGCTGGCGTTGCTGGGCGAATCGCCGCTGTTTGCCGATATGCGTACCTATCTGCAAACCTTGCGCGAACTGCAGCCGATGATCAACGTCGCGGCGCTGGTCGGCCACGCCAATTTGCGGCTGGCCGTCATGGCGGACCCGATGGCGACACCGACACCCGCAGAACAGCAGGCCATGGAAACCCTGCTGCGCGACTCTCTGGCAGCTGGCGCCGTGGGCTTCAGCACTGGCCTGGCCTACGAGCCGGGCAGCGTCTCCACACCGGAAGAGCTCGACGGCCTGGCGCATATCGCCGCCGCCGCCGGCTCGCTGCACACCAGCCACATCCGTAATGAAGGCGACGAGGTGGAGGCCGCTGTCGATGAAGTGCTGGGCATCAGCCGCCGCACCGGTTGCGCCACGCTGGTGTCGCATCACAAGTGCATGCTCAAGGCCAATTGGGGCCGCAGCCAGTACACCCTGGCCAATATCGACCTGGCCCGTGCGCAAGGGCTGGATATTGCGCTGGACATCTATCCCTATCCCGGCAGTTCCACCATCCTGATTCCGGAACGCGCCAGCCTGATCGACGATATACGCATCACCTGGTCCACCCCGCATCCTGAGTGCAGCGGCAAGTACCTGTCCGACATCGCCTGGGAATGGGGCTGTGACCGCGAAACGGCAGCACGCCGCCTGCTGCCCGCCGGCGCCATTTATTTCGCCATGGACGAAGACGAGGTGCAGCGCATTTTCCGCCACCCCTGCTGCATGGTCGGTTCCGATGGCCTGCCCAGCGACGAGCGCCCCCACCCGCGCCTGTGGGGCAGCTTCACCCGCATCCTCGGCCGCTATGTCCGTGAATGCCAGCTGATGCCGCTGGAACAGGCGATTGCCCGGATGACGGCGCTGCCCGCCTCGGTTTTCGGACTGAGCGATCGCGGCACGCTGAAAGAAGGCGCATGGGCCGATATCGTCATTTTCGACCCCGACACCGTTGAAGACCGGGCGACCTGGGAAGACCCGACCCGGCCGTCCGTGGGCGTCGATGCCGTGTTCGTCAATGGCACCCAGGTCTTCCCGGCGCAACCCGGCATCCAGCGTCCGGGGCAAGTCCTGCAACGTGAATTTCCTGCCATGTCCGGCTCTGCCGGCGCGGCCTGAAAATACCCGGGTGAGCGCAAGCAAGCACCGGCACAACAACAGCGGCCAGCGGCCGGCAACTGCGGACCCAATCCGCCGGACGCCAGGGCCGCGATAACGAGTCTGACACTTTCCGATCATTAAGGACTCAAAGGTAATAGGAAGGAGACATCCATGACGCTCATTCAAAAAATGCCCCAGGGCAAGCGCAACGCCGCCATAGCGGTGATCCTGGTCGGCCTCGCCATCGCGCTCTATACCCATTTCGTCATGCCCGGCGAAACCTCGCTCTGGGGCCTGACGCCCGTCGTGGTCTTTGCCGTCATCGCCCTGCTGGGCGTGGACATCGTGCTGGCGACCATCGCAGCCATCGTGCTGGGCGCCATCATGACCGGCACCACACCGATTGCCATGGGCAAACTGCTGGCTGACTCGCTGGGCTCCTTCATTGCGGTGGTAGGCCTGATCATCGTGCTGGGCGCAGGCGTGGGGGAAGTCGCCGCACGCACAGGGGCCGCCGAACAGCTGGTGCGCGCCATCGTGAAACGCATCGGCCTGTCCAACCAGCGGCGCGTACGCCTGGGCATCATCATCACCTCGACACTGATCTGTGGCGCTTTGGGCACACTGGCCGGTGGCAACGCCATCATCGCCGCCGTGGTCATCCCCATTGCCGCTGCCGTCCGCCTGTCTCCGCCTGCCGTGGCCGCCCTGTTCCAGACCGCCGGTTCGGCGGGCCTGGTGCTCGGGCCTTTCACGCCCAACGTCGTGACCGTCACCGGCCTGACTGGCCTGACCTATGTCGAGTACCTGACGGTGGCCGGCATTCCCATGGCCATCGCCACCCTGCTGACCGGCTGGTTCATGTCCGGACGCATCCAGAAAATGACCGAGCCGCACTTCCAGTATGAAGAAGCGGCGCTCGGCCAGGCTGCCCTGAACCTGGCTCGCCCCGCCGCCCCCAGCGCGGTGCGTGCGGCCTGGGCCTTCTGCCTCACGATCATCCTGCTGGCCATTGTCGGTATCAGCGCCAAGGCGGGTTTTGCCTTCGCCATTATCGTCATGGTCTCTCTGGGCGCCACCACCGGCCTGGCCGGCGGTATGCAACCGCGTGAAATCCTGCAAGCCATGTATGCGGGCTCGGGCAAGCTGATCTGGATCTTCTTCCTGTTCTGGTTGTTCAACCCGGTGCTGGTGCTGGTCGATCAGCTCAATGCCTACCATGCCCTGCTGGATGTCGTGCAGCCCTACCTGATCGGGGTGAGCGGCGCCGTGTTGTGCATCATCATCGTGGCCTTCAACGTCGTGGGGCACATACCCGGCGCAGCCGTGGCGCAGATGACTTTCACCGCCAAAATCTTCGGGCCGGTACTGGCGGCCGCTGGCGTCGGCCCCGCCGCCACCACCGCCGTGATTCTGGGCAGCTCGCAAATCGACTGGTTCGGTCCGTTCCCGTCCTCCGACATGTTCGGTCAGATGGGCTTGGCCCGCTCGACCCAGCTGAAGTACATGCTCTATAACGGCTGGGCAGTCATGGGTGTGAACCTGCTGATGTTCTGCGGCCTGTTCTTCATCCTGGTCTAAGCCAAAGGAGGCGACGGCATGTTTGAATTGGGTAATCCCCCCACCGATATCGCCGGCCTGCGCAGCAGGCTGGCGCAGGGGCTGGCTCCTATTCTGGCTGGCACCCAGGCACGCGTCACCATGGCCGTGCACACCCTGGACGGCACGCCCTTGTTCGAGCGTGAAGCGGCCACCCCCATGCCGTCCGCCAGCCTGATCAAAGTACCGATCCTGATGCTGCTGCTCGAACAGGTGGCAGCCGGCCGCTGGCCGCTGGATCACATGCTGTCGCTGGACGCTATCGAACGCGTGGGCGGCACCGGCATTCTCAACCAACTGCCCAGCGTGCGCAGCCTGCAGCTGGAAGAACTGGGCCGCCTGATGATCGTGCTGAGCGACAACGTCGCCACCAATGCCCTGATCGACTGGCTGGGCCTGGAGGCCGTCACGCAATGGTGCCAGCGCACCGGGCTGCCGCAGACCCGTCTGGAACGCAGCATGATGGACATGCAGGCGCGGGCTGCCGGCCGCGACAACTGGACCAGCGCCGCCGATGCCTGCGCAGCACTGCTCTGGCTGTTGCGCGACGGCACACTGCCCGCGCCGCTGCGCCAGCTCGGCCTGCAGATGCTGGCCGACCAGCGCGAACAATCCCACTTCGGCGCGGCGCTGCCAGCCAACGCCAAACTGGCCAATAAAACCGGCCAGCTCCATGGCCTGCGGCATGACGCAGGCATCCTGTCGGCTGGCGGCCAGAGCGTCGTCCTGGCAGTGCTGGCCGATGGTTTCACCGACCCGCGCACCAGCATGACCCTGTACGGCGGCGATGGCGCCGCCCTGCTGGCGCAGCTCGCCCGGGCTGTCGCCCTGGCCCTGCCTGCGCCCTGATACAACGCGGCAACGCCTGCCCGGCAGGCGTCCCCGCCCCGGTATGCCGGACCCGCCTCGGCACATCGCTCCAAGGAGAAACACTATGACGACACGCGTGGCTCTGATCCAGCTCGACAGCGGCAACGACCGCGCCGCCAATCTGGCGGACATCGAACGCTGGGTTCTGGCTGCCGCCCAGGATGGCGCGCAGCTTATCATCACGCCTGAATACAGCGATGTACGCGGCGACGCCGCGCTGCTGAAGCAACAGGCCTCCCCGGTGCCCGGTGTTGTGACCGAACACATCGCGGCCCTGGCCCGCCGTACCGGCTGCTGGATCCAGCTGGGATCCATGCACGAACGACTGACGCACGACCCCCGCCTGGGCAACACCAGCCTGGTTTTCAATCCGGAAGGACAAATCGCGGCGAGCTACCGCAAGACGCATCTTTACGACGCCGTCGTCAATGGCATGCCCTATCTGGAATCCGACGATTTCGCCCCCGGCACGGCCCTCACGACCATCGAGGCGGCCGGACTGCATCTCGGCCTGAGCATCTGCTACGACATCCGCTTTGCCGAACTGTTTCGCGCCCTGCGTTCACGCGGGGCCAATGTCCTGGTCGTGCCGGCGGCCTTCAATGTCCATACCGGCAGGGATCATTGGGAAGTGCTGTTGCGCGCCCGCGCCATCGAGAACCAGTGCTATGTCCTGGCTGCCGCGCAAATCGGCGGCCCCGGCCCAGCGCTGCCCTGCCTGGGCCGCAGCATGATCATCGACCCCTGGGGCACCGTACTGGCCTGCATGCCCGACCAGCCCGGCTATATTTGCGCCGACCTGGATCCGGCACGCGTCGATATGCTGCGTGACAAGCTGCCGGCCTGGTCGCATCGCCGCAGCGACCTGTACCCGACCAGCCCCTGAGCAGCACTGCCCTTCGTTTTCACGCCCGCGCCCGGCGCGGGCGCTCCTGCCAGGAGATGCCCCCATGACTGAAGCCACTCCCTCTGCCTACACCTTTCATCCCGGCACGGCTCCCCTGCTGATCTCCATGCCGCACGCAGGCACCTATGTGCCGCCCGAACTCGCCGTCCGCTTCACCGAGGAAGCCCGGCAAGTCCCGGATACCGATTGGCACATGCCACGCCTGTACGCCTTCGCCCGCGACATGGGCGCATCCATCCTGTGCGCCAACTATTCTCGCTATGTCGTGGATCAGAATCGCCCCCCGGATGGCGCCAGCCTGTACCCTGGGCAGAGCGTGACCGGCCTGTGCCCGGTGGATACCTTCTACGACACGCCCATCTACGCCGCTGGCGACGTCCCCGACGAGGCGGAAATCGCCGCGCGCCGTACGGCCATCTGGCAGCCCTACCATGACTGCCTGCGCCAGGAACTGGAACGCCTGCGCGCCCAGCATGGCCGCGTCGTACTCTGGGACGCCCACTCCATCCGCTCGGTCGTACCGCGCTTTTTCGACGGCAAGCTGCCCGATCTGAATTTCGGCACGGCGGACGGCAAAAGCTGCGACCCGGCGCTGGCCCAGGAACTGCTCTCCGTCGCGGCCGGCGATACACGCTACAGCAGCGTGCTCAATGGACGCTTCAAGGGCGGCCACATTACCCGCCATTACGGCGCCCCCGAGGCCGGCATCCACGCCGTGCAGCTGGAAATGGCGCAATGCTGCTACATGGAAGAAACATTGCCCTTCGCCTACCTGGAAACACGCGCCCGGGAAATCCAGCCGCTGCTGCACCGCCTGCTGGACTGCGCCCTGGCCTACGCCCGCCAGGGCTGAACCTGCCACAGCCACCCGGCCGGGCAATCGGCAGGACACAAAAAAATGCCCGATCCAGCACAGGATCGGGCATTTTTCGTCAACCGGCCAGCAGGTGCTGGCAGGGGGACAAGCTGAAATTACTCGTACTCGACAGGCGAGCGGCCCTCGACCAATGCCAGCCAACCGCGAATGATGCGATACAGCGCCCACACCACGGTAGCGAAAACACCCAGCCAACCAATATAGATCAGCGTGGCAAGGAAGCTGACCGCCAAGGCCAGCACGCTCCACCAGAACGTGGCCAGCAGCCAGGCGGCGTGGCCATCGAAATAGGTAGCAGCAAAATCCTGTCGTTTGACGTACAGCAGGATCACACCAGCGACCGCTGCCAGGCCCAGAAAGCCCGCACTGATCAGCGACACGGCAAACAGGCCATAGACGATGTGCATAACGGTCTGCAGACTCAATTCGGGCGATCCGGATTGCGGCAGGTTGCTCATGTTGATCGACTCCTTATCAAAACAGGGGATATCTTACCTCGTTGTCTGTAATAACGTGTTGCAACGCCGCGCCATACTTCGGCGTCAACGCTTGCACATGCCGGGATTTTCCTGCTAGCACCAGGCCCCGAGTGTTGCAGTATTCCCACGCTCAGCCTGCATAAACGTTAATGAGAGTTATAATCATCAAAGAATTCTGCTCTGGCTGCCTTGTTTTGGCTACCGCTGCCTGACATTGGCGTCGCGACATCAGGCCGCTGCACCCACGGCCAGGGCTGTCCACCGGCTATGCACGCGCCCGCCCCAGCGCACCGGTCATCCTGCTTCCGTCTTCACTGCTACATGTCTCGCTGAAAGGCCATGTCCTCTTCCGCCCTTACTCCTTCGGCCGATATCGCCACGCTCTACGCTGACCATCACAGCTGGCTGCGCAACTGGATTGCCAGCAAGCTGCAGCACTCCGGCCGTGAAGTGGCAGAAGACCTGGCGCATGACACCTTCGTCAGCCTGATCAGCAGCCGTCACCGTGCACTGCAAGCGGATGAACTGCTCAAGCCGCGCGCCTATCTCACCACGGTGGCCAAGGGTGTGCTGGTCAGCTGGATACGCCGTCAATCGCTGGAGCGCGCCTGGCTGGAAACATTGGCGGCCCTGCCTGAACCGCAGCATCCGTCGCCCGAGCACCAGCACATCATCGTCGAAACGCTGGCCGAAATCGACGCCATGCTCGACACCCTGAAACCCCGCGCCAAACAGGCATTTCTCATGGCGACGGTCGATGGCATGAAGCAGGCAGACATCGCCACGGCCCTGGGCATCAGTATTCCCACGGTCAAAAGCTATATGCACAAAGCCTATCTGCTGTGCCTGAGCCAGATGCCCGACGACTGAGCCGGCACCATGGCCCAATCTCAGGACACGCGCATCGACCCTGGTATCCTCAATGAAGCGGCGCATTGGCTGCTGCGCATCCAGGAAGGCCACATGGATGCCGAGCAACAGGCCAGCTTCACGCGCTGGCAAAACCAAAGTGGCGAACACCAGCGCGCCTGGCGCCGCGCCGAACGGTTGCTGGATAAAATGGGCGGCATGCCGGCCGGTCTCGCCGGGCCGACCCTGCGGCGCGCCGACTCGCTCAGCAGCTCGAACCGCCGCGCCCTGCTACGCAGCGTGGCCGCCATCCTGACCCTGGCGCCCGCCGGCTGGCTGGCCTGGCACGCCCGCCCCTGGTTCGACCGGCTGACCGCCGATTACGTGGCAGGCGTCGGCGAGCAACTGGACGCCACGCTGGACGACGGCACCCGGGTTTCGCTCAATACCGACACCGTGCTGGATGTGCTTTACAGCACGGAGCAGCGGCTGCTGACTCTGCTACGCGGCGAAATCTATGTCAGCACCGAGCCAGACTCGCAACAGCCTGCCCGGCCATTCCGGGTACGCACGGACCATGGCAGCATGCAGGCCCTGGGAACACGTTTCGTCGTGCGCCAGTACGATGACCATACCCTGCTGGCCGTCTATGAAGGTGCGGTACGCATCACTCCCGCCGATGCCGGACAAAACGCGGCCGTTACGCTGCAGGCCGGCCAACAGGCCGGTTTTACCCGCCAGCACATCGGGCCGCTCTCGGAAACCAGCGAAACCTCGTCCGCTTGGCGCAACGGCCTGCTGATGGCCGACACCATGAGCCTGCCGCAATGGGTCGCAGAGCTCTCCCGCTACAGCACGGACACCATCGAGTTCGCCCCCGGATTGCGGCAACTGAAGCTGTCCGGCGCATTCCCCGTCCGTGACATCGACCTGGCGCTGCAAATGCTGGCGCAGACCTATCAGCTGACTGTCCGGCGCAAAGGCGGGCAGGTCTATATCGGCCGTTGATTCCCGCCGCCCGGCAGCCACTGCGGGCGTCCCAGGCACCAGCTACGGCTGGCCGCCATCCCATGTCCTCTGCCGCCGTGCCTGTGCCACAGGGCCACCCCTGCCTGCCCAGGCAATTTATGTGCCACAAAAATATTCTTTTTCATGCCTCAAGCGACAAGGAGAGTGAAAGACCAGCGTGTCGCGCAGCGCTGGACCTGACTCCGCTCCGTTCTTGAGGAATTATCGAGATGTCCCGTCCCCCTGTTGCTGCCTTGCCGCCCGTCCGGCTATCGCCCATCGCACTGGCCACCCGGCTGGTGCTGTGCGGTTTATCCGCCAGTGCCGCCGCCCTGCTCGTCAGTCCTGATACGGCACTGGCGCAGGCCCTGCCTGCCGCCCCTGCGCTCCATGAAACTCAGGTTCGCCAGTACGATCTTCCCGCCGGCCCGCTAGGGCGCTCGCTGGCGGAATTCGCCACGCAATCCGGCTTGCTGCTGTCTTTCGACCCTAACATCACAAGCGGCCTGCAGGCCCCTGCCCTTCAGGGCGGATATGCCCCCATCGAAGGGCTGCAGGTCTTGCTCGCCGGCAGCAATCTGGAAATCGCCAGGCGTCCGGACAGCAGCTATACCGTGCGCCAGAAACAAAGCGGCGGCAAAGTGACGGAACTGCAGGAAGTCACCGTCGTCGGCAACGTCAGCGCAGCGGCCGAGGTCTATACCGCGCCGCGCTCATCGGTCTATATTTCCGGCGCCGAAATCGAACGCTATGTGCCCATCTCGACCGGCGATCTGTTCAAAGGTGTCCCCGGTGTTCAGGTTGGCGACACCCGCAACGGCGGCGCGCTGGATGTCAATATCCGTGGCGTACAAGGCCAGAGCCGGATTGCCGTCACCGTTGATGGCGCCCAGCAGGCATTGGATGTCTATCGTGGCTACGCGGGCACGCAGCAACGCAGCTACATCGACCCAGATCTGCTCAGCAGCATTACCATCAACAAAGGCCCCAGCCTGGACAGCGGCACCGGTGGCAATGCCCTCGGCGGCTCGGTGGCCATGCAGACGATAGGCGTCAAGGATATCCTGCTGCCGGGCCAGACCATCGGCTTGCGCCTGACCGGCAGTATGTGGAACAACGGCGTCAAGCCGGAAGCACGCGGCAAGACCTTGCCCAAAGGCGAATCCCTGGCGGCCGAACTGCATGAAAAACGGGGGGATCTTTTCGGCTCAGACGCCCAGGCCGGCAGCATCGCCTTCGCCATCAGCAGCGAATATATCGACTTTGTCGCGGCCTATGCAAAACGTACGCAGGGCAATTATTTCGCCGGCAAGCATGGCCAGGATAAGTATCGTGTGTACGACAAGTACGGCGAGGAACAAGGGTCGGTGGCGACAACCTACATGCCCGGCGAAGAGGTGCTGAATTCTTCCAGCGAAACCCAATCCGTTCTGCTGAAAACCACCATCCGGCCAGCGGCCGGCCACACGGTCGATCTGAGCTACCGGAATTATGACGGCCACCAGACCGACATCATGCCATCGGACATTTTCCGCTTCGGCACAGCCAATATCTATCAATACCCGGCAGGACACACGCTGATAGATACCTTCACGCTGGGCTATCGCTTCGACCCGGCAGACAATCCACTCGTCAACCTCAAGGGCCAGCTGTGGATGACAGACGCCCGCAGCAGCACCCTCAGCGGTTGGATCGTGCCGACTAGCCAATTCTTCATGAACGACCGCGGCTGGGTCAGGCAAAAGAACCGCCGCATCGGCGGCGACCTGGGCAATCGCTCGGAATTCAACAGCAGCATCGGGCAATTTGCGCTGGATATCGGCGGCTCGTTTCAGATTGAAGAACTGAATCCGCAGTCCAGCGTGGTCATTACCCAGTACGATCTGAACGCCAACCGCACCGTGCGTGACGCGCATCGCCGTGAATTCAACCTGTCCGGAAAACTGGAATACAAACCGACCGATAAGCTGACCATCTGGGGCGGGGCCCGCTTTACCCACTTCAAAACACGTGACCGCAACCGCCATGCCACCCCGGTTGAAACCCATACGCCGTTCCGCATGATCAGTGTCTCCTGGCCGGACGGCCGCGGCGTCATGTACTGGCTGCCGGACGCCAATGGTCAATTCACCGACGCCTCCGATCCGCGCAAGAACAACGGCACCGTGTGGAAAGACTACTCCTTCGCCATGCCCATGGAAGACATCGGCCCGGAATACACCTCGGACGTCTGGGATGGTGTCTATGAAGGCGAGATGACCACGGGCTACGCCTTCTCCGAACCGGTGGAAGAAAGCGGCAGCACCTTTGCACCAGGCCTGGGAATCAGCTACGAGCTTACGCGCGATACCTTCGCCTATGTGTCCTACACCCAGGCGGTCCGCCTGCCCTCGCTCTTTGAAACCAGCCTGGGTACCTCCTCCTTGCTGCCGGCCCAAGGCCTGAAACCCGAGCGCGCAAAAAACTGGGAAATCGGATTAAGCACTATCCAGTCTGCCCTGCTGACGCCCCGCGATACCTTGTCGCTCAAACTGGCCTACTTCAACAACAATATCAAGAACTACATTACCCGCTACGAAGACCCGGCAGGCTGGGGCGCCCCCCGCTATGGCGATCTTGGCTGGGGCATGATGAGTTTCTCGAACACCGACCACTTCAAGGTCAATGGCCTGGAATTCCAGTCCCAGTACGACTCCGGCCGCCTCTTCATGGATCTGTCAGCGACCCATTACTTCGGCGTGAAAACCTGCGACGCCGATTTCGCCGCTCACTTGCGAGCCAGCGCGCACCAGTTCCTGCACACGGAAAATACGCCGGACTGCACGCCAGGCAGCTTCATGGGTTCATACGCCAATACGCAGAACCCGCCCAAGTATGCCGTCAACCTCACCCTGGGTTCACGCTTCCTGGATGAAACCCTGACCATCGGCGGACGCATGGTGTTCACCTCCGGCCCGACCGAAGAAATGAACGAACCGTGGCAATTCAATTCCACCACGCCCCAACTGATCTACCGTCCCGTTACGGTCGTCGATGCCTTCCTTGACTATCAGTTCCATAAGCAGGCATCGGTCAATGTCTCGCTGCAGAACATCACCAATCGCTACTATCTCGATCCCTTGTCACAAAGCTTCATGCCAGCCCCCGGCCGAACCCTCAATGTCGGTCTGAAGCTGCAAATGTAAGTCTGACCTGCCGCCGTCGAGACGGCCAGCCCAGCCCGGCCATCGCGCAGGGCTGGCCATGGGCGGAAAGCGTTTTTTCAGAAAAAGAAACAAATTGTAAATTTCCCGAAAAAACATATACCTTTCCAGATGTCATTCGACACAGGTAATGAAAGCCGGCGAGTCACCTCGCCGGCTATCGGTTCTCCCCCATTACCAGGAAGCCCTCACCATGCCCTGCGCCCCCCTCGCCGAGCCGCATCGCGCGCACCCGTCGCGCGTCTCTTCTGACCGCCACCGTCTTGGATTCTGTGCCCTTGTCGGCCCGCTTGGCCCGTCAGTGCATTAGGCGATTTCTTATATTTTGAATAAGCAATCATTCCCATATTGAAAAACATCCTATATTGGCCGATCTACGCATGCATCAAGACAGACAGGTATGCCTGATGCCCGCCCCGGCTCTTAGAGGATACTCCCGCCGCAGCGGACTCCATTTCACAGCATGAAGCCACACTCCAACCTTTCCGCACCTGGCCGCCTGCACCCCGGTGCTGCCGCCGTCCGTCAACTCATGTTCGGCCTGATCGTCGGCACGGCGCTGATACCCGGGCTCTCTTCCACGGCGCTGGCCCAGGCCGCCGGCAATGCTGCGCTTGATGCCAGCACCCTGATCGACTACCGCTTGCCGGCCATGCCGCTCAGCCGGTCCCTGGCTGAATTTGCCGCCCAATCCGGCATTCTATTGTCCTTCGATCCGGCCCTGGCCAGCAATCGGCAGGCTCCTGCCCTGCAAGGCACCTACACTGCGCGGGAAGGCATCAACCGCCTGTTGTCCAACAGCGGCCTGGAGCTCATCGCCCGCCCGGATGGCAGCTACACGCTGCAGAAAACCGCCGGGCCGGTCGCCAGCTTGCCGAATGTCAAGGTTGAGGGCATCGCCCCCGACAACAGCCCCGAGCGTGCGGTCTATACCGAGCCTCGCTCTTCGGTCTATATTTCGGAACAGCAGTTGCGCCGCTTCGTGCCGCTGTCTCCAGGCGATATGCTCAAAGGCGTGCCGGGCGTCCAGGTCGGCGACAGCCGCAACGGCGGCGGCCTCGATGTGAACATCCGCGGCATTCAAGGCCAAAGCCGCATTGCCATTACTGTTGACGGCGCCCAGCAAGCACTGGATGTCTATCGCGGTTACGCCGGCACCCAGCAACGCAGCTACATCGACCCCGACCTCATCAGCAGCGTCACCATTGACAAGGGGCCGGGGCTATCGGCCGCGACTGGCGGCAATGCCATCGGCGGCACGGTGGCCATGCGCACCATTGGTGTCGAGGACATCGTCCTCGCCGGACAAAGCGTCGGTGTGCGTGTGACTGGCGAAATGTGGAACAACGGCAACAAGCCCGCCCACCGTTCCCGCAACGGTGCCGACTACGCCAGCTCATCCGATCTGTACAGCGAACCGGAAACCAAGCATGGCAATCTGTTCGGCTCGAACGCGCAGGCCGGCAGCATCGCCTTCGGCTACACCAGCGAAAAAGTCGATCTGGTCGCTGCCTATGCCCACCGCACGCAGGGGAACTACTTCGCCGGCAAGCATGGCTACGACCGCTACATCGAGTATGAATCATCGGGCCGCGAGAAAAATACTGTCGCCAAGATGTACAAGCCCGGTGAAGAAGTCCTGAACTCATCGGCGGAAACGGAGTCCGTCCTGGTCAAAACCAACATCCGGCCCGCCCTCGGCCATGATGTGGAAATCAGCTACCGCCGCTACAACGGCCGCCAGGGCGAAGTCATGCCGTCGGACATCATCCGCAGCGGCACCGCCGGCATCTATCAGTACCCCACCGGCAAAACGGTTATCGACACCACCTCGCTGCGCTACAACTTCAAGCCAGCCGACAATCCCTGGATCGACCTGAAAGCCAATCTTTGGGTGCTTGGTGCGCGCAGCTCCCAAATCAACGCCGTCATGGCGCCCAGAAGCGAGATGTTCGCCGGCGATCGTGGCTGGGTACGCCTGAACAACCGCCGCATCGGCATGGATCTCAACAATCGCTCGGAATTCACCAGCAGCATCGGTGACTTTGCCTTTGAACTGGGTGGATCCTTCCAGACGGAAAACCTGAGCCCGCAATCCGGCGTCAGCATCACTGACGACGACCGCAATGCGAACCGCATCCTGCGAGACGGCAAACGGCAGGAAATCAACCTGACCGGCAAACTCGAATACAAACCCACCGACCGCCTGACGCTCTGGACCGGCGTCCGCTTCAGCAAGTACAAATCGCGTGACCGCAATACCTACGCGACCGCCGTGCGCGAAGATCGCGAAAAGAAATCCGTGATGATCTTCGCCAATGGCAAGCTGGGCTATATGGACTGGTACCCGGATGAAAACGGCGAATACACCGACGCCACCGATCCTTTAAAGAACAACGGCTTCGTTTACTCCAACTCCAATCATCCGGAAGTCGGCGTCTATCTGGATGAGTTCGGTACGCCCAGCTACGTGGCGGCCTCCAATCCCATGAAGATCTCCACGGTGGTCGGCTACAGCCACACGGAACCGCTCGAATCGCACGACCATGGCATCGCGCCTGCGCTGGGCATCAGCTATGAGCTGGCACCGGACACCCAGGTCTATGCTTCGTACACGACCGGCATCCGTCTGCCCTCGCTGTTCGAAACCTCGCTGGGAACGCTACAGGTCTCGCCGGTTCAAAACCTCAAGCCTGAACGCGCGCGTAACCTGGAGCTGGGCTTCAGCACCATCCACAGCGGCGTGCTGTCCTCGAATGACCTGGCGGCATTCAAATTCGCGTACTTCCGCAACGATGTCAAAAACTACATCACGCGCTATTACGACCCCACGCTGAATGGCGCCATGACGTTCTCCAATGCGGACAGCTACCAGGCCAGCGGGCTTGAACTGCAGTCCCAGTATGACAACGGCCGCCTCTTCACCGATCTGTCTGCCACGCATTACCTGAAAACGCGCACGTGCGACGCAGCCTTCGCTGCCAACCTGCGCGCCAAGGCAGACCGCTACATGCCGACGGAAAATACGCCGGACTGCACGCCGGGCAGCTATATGGGTTCCTACACGAACACCCAGAACCCGCCCAAATACGCCGTCAACCTGACTGTCGGCACACGCTGGCTGGATCAACGCCTGACGGTCGGCAGCCGCATGACCTTCACCTCGGGCCCGACGGAAAAAATGGAAGAACCCTGGCAGCAAGGCGACACCACGCCCCAGCTGATCTACCACCCCGTCACCCTGGTGGATGCCTTCCTGAGCTATCAATTCCACAAACAGGCAGCGGTCAATGTCTCTCTGCAGAACATTACCAACCGCTACTACCTGGATCCGCTGGCGCAAAGCATGATGCCCGCCCCAGGCCGCACCCTGCGCGTCGGACTGCAAGTACAGATGTAAACCTCAACCTGGCTGGCTGCCAGCCGCCGTATCGTCCCGAACGGTACGGCGGCTGTATCCCGCATGGCGGGTGCGCGGCGACCGCTGCGGCCTGGCACCCTATTGGTTCCTGCCCGGATCCTGATTGGCCCCTGCCTAGCCACCCGCTCCTTATTGGCCCGCCAGGTATCGGCCTTGGCCTTGCGTCCCAGGGTTTCCAGCCCGGCGCTGCGCTCGTGCTACCCTACTGCAACAGCAAGGCGTTTGTTAATGCTGGTCTGCGGGATGCTCTTGCTGGAGCTTTGGTGCCTGCGTTTCCAGCGGCGCTGCCATTGCAATCAGCCCACGCAGAAAGACCACCAGCACGCTGCTGGATACACCGCTATGCGCTGCCACGCGCTGCAGCGATAAACCGTGCGCCAGCGCCATCAGCGCAGCCGCAATCTCTTGCGCAGCGATGGGCGCGCGCAGGCCGCGATCCTCGAACATGCGCCCGATCCAGGCGCTCAACGCATCCCGATGTGTCTGCCAGACAGCCTGATAGGCCATGGCAAAGGCTGGGCTGCGTTGCGCATGCAACTGCAGTTCTATCGACAACATGGACCAGTTGATGCGCTGGTCAATCGTCGCTGCCCACGCTTCCAGGCTATCCAGCACTTCATCCGCGCTGCGCCGCGCAAATGTCATGTCCTCGTGAGCAGCCGAATATGCGCGGTGATCCGTGGTCAGCGCAGCCAACTGTTCTGCCTCAGCCGCCATATGCCGGCGCAGCATCTCCAACAGCAAGGACTCCTTGCTGTCGAAATTCGAATAGAACGCTCCCTGGGAGTAGCCCGCCTGCTCTGCGATATCCCGCAAAGATGTGGCGCCATAGCCTTGCTCCGCAAATAGGCGAGCAGCAGTTTCGATCAATCGCTCGCGCGTCAGGGCCTGCTTCTCTTCGCGCGTCAATCGTGGCGGGTCGATAGCGGCGGGAACCGGTGTCTTCATGCTGCGCATGGTATCACGCTCAAATATCAATTGACATCCCAAAATCGCTCCCATACATTCAGATATCAATTGATATTTGACATGGAGATGCAGCGCATGAGTTTTCAAACTGCTTTCGTGACAGGCGCGACAGGCTTGCTGGGCAATAACCTGGTCAGGGCATTAACCAGTCAGGGCATACAGGTCAAGGCGCTGGTGCGCTCCCTCAGCAAGGGAGCACAACAGTTCGACGGAGAGAAAAATGTTGAGCTTGTGCAAGGCGATATGAAAAACGTCGCGGCATTCACCGGCGCCTTGCGCGGCAGCGACGTCATTTTCCATAGCGCTGCCTTCTTCCGCGAGAACTACAAAGGCGGCAGCCACTGGGATGAACTGAAACGCATCAACGTGGATGGCACCCGCCAACTACTGGAACAGGCCTATGCAGCCGGCATCCGGCGATTTGTTCAAACGTCCTCCATTGCCGTACTCCATGGCGAACCGGGTCGCCTGATCGACGAAACCGACAGCCGGGCACTGGAAGACGCCGATGACTACTACCGCAGCAAAATCCTGGCGGATGAAGTCGTTCGCCTGTTCCTGGCGCAGCACCCGGACATGCATGCCAGTTTTGTCCTACCGGGCTGGATGTGGGGCCCTGCTGATATCGGCCCGACCTCTTCCGGCCAGTTGGCCCTGGATCTGGTGCATGGAAAACTACCGGGCCTGGTTCCCGGCAGTTTCTCAGTGGTCGATGCACGCGACGTCGCGCAGGCCCATATTGCTGCGGCCCGCCAGGGCCGCTCGGGCGAACGCTATCTGGCTGCCGGCCGACATATGACGATGCGTGAACTGGTGCAGCGGCTGGGCGAGCTGGCAGGGGTGAAAACCCCGTCGCGCATGCTGCCGCTGCCCTTGCTGTATGCGCTGGCGGGCCTGCAGGAAATCTATGCGCGCTTGAGCGGCAAACCCATCTTGCTCAGCCTGGCCACCGTCAAACTGATGCGGCGGGAAGCCGAGCGTACGCATTTCAACCCGGAGAAAAGCGCGCGGGAACTGGGGCTGCGTTTCCGGCCGGTGGAGGACACGTTGAAAGACACACTGGACTGGTATCGCCGCCACGGCTGGCTGCCGCCGGCCTGACGTTTGCTGCTGACGCAGGTCGTGGAGACTTTGCGGCAATTCGGTTGGCGCACCGTAACCGTCCGGCGAACCCACCTTGTGCCGGGGCTTAGGGCATAAGAGGATACTGCTCCATTAAAAATAGGTGGAGCAGTATGCGCTCAGCGGAACAGATTGGGGTTGGCCCGAGACGCCGTCGGCGGTACACGGCGGAATACAAAAGAGACTTGGCGATACAGTGTCTGCAGCCGCATGTGTCGATTGCCTCGATAGCGTTGGCCAACGGATTGAACGCCAATCTGCTACGACGTTGGGTTGAGGAATACAAAGAGCGGGGAGCGAGTGTTCCGGTTCAGTCATTGCCGATGACAAGTTCGCCGACAACCAGACAGGCGGCCTTCGTTGAGCTGCACCCGTCATTGGATGGGGATGAGGGTCGTCAGCCAGGTACGGTAGCGCCGACCCGGATCACAGTCGAGTTGCCGTCGAGCCAAGGCCCGGTGCGCTTGCACTGGCCGCCAGAGCACACTGACCGTCTGGCGATATGCTTGAAGGTGTTGCTGACATGATCCGTATCGACCATATCTGGCTGGGTGTGGAACCGGTGGACATGCGCAGTGGCATGGACCGCTTGCTGATGCAGGTAGTGGCAGTATTCGGACGAGCGCAGCCGCACCACGCCTACCTGTTCGCCAACCGCCGTGGTACGCGCATGAAGGTGTTGATGCATGACGGGTTCGGCGTGTGGATGGCGGTGCGGCGCCTGCACCAGGGGCAGTTCGCGTGGCCGACGCGGGGCAGTCATGTGAATCTATCGGTAGATCAGGCCAGAGCCTTGGTCGTTGGCCTGCCGTGGCAGCGTCTGGAGCCGTCAGGTCTGAGCCTGTTGTAAGGCGCAATGCGGAGCATCGCCAAT